>NZ_JAMXSA010000008.1:0-82285 GCF_024124465.1 Microbacterium sp. CnD16-F | reverse complement strand
GACCGTCGAGTTCCGCGTGCCGCCCGCCCGCCTCGCCTACGCCGGCCGCGACGCGGTGCGCGCGGTCGAGCCGGGACGCGTCGACCTGTGGGTCGGGCCCTCCAGCGCCGACCGCGACGCGACGGCCTCGGTCGAGTTCACGGGTGAGGCGTACGTCATCGGACCGGACGACGCGCGGCTGGCGACGGCATCCGTCCTCGAGGGCGCCGTCGTCAGTCGGTGACGGCGAGGGCCGCCTCGACCGGGAGCCGGTCGGCCGAGGGGCCCGCGGCGATGCGGTACGCGCCCGGCTGCACCCGCAGCGCGCCCTCGTACAGCCAGCCCTCGGGCGCCCCGTCGATCCGGACCGTGTCGTCCCAGACCGCGAGGCGCTCGACGGCGAAGGGGACCTGCACCGTGCGGGTCGTGCCGGGCTGCACCCGCACGCGGGCGTACCCGAGCAGCAGGTGGCGGGGGGCGGTGATGGGCGGAAAGTGCAGGTTGGTGCGGCTATCGCGACCACTGTGCGGCGGGTGTCAACGGCACGAGCGGTGGCCTCTCGACGGCCGTCTCGAGAGTCACGCGACGCCGCCCGGCCGACGACCGCAGCAGGCTCTCCATCGCGTCGAGCACGTGGAGTGCCAGCGCTCCGCTCGCACGGCCGGGCCCGCCCGCCGCGACGGCGTCGATGAGCCCGATACCGCGGCCGGAGCCCTCGTACCCAGCCGAGGGGGAGACTGCACGCCACCCGTCGTCGCCCAGCTCGTTCAGCCGGACCTCGCCGTCGAACATGTTCGGGTCGGGCACGACGAGCGATCCCCGGTCGCCGTGCACCTCGATCGGCGGGGATGTCGTCGCGACCGCGTCGAAGCTCGTCACGATCGTCGACACCGCGCCGTCGGCATGCTCGAGGAGCCCGCTCACGTGCGTGTCGACCTCGACCTCGATCCGCTCACCGGCCCGAGGACCCGTCGCGATGGTGCGTTCCGCGCGTGCGCGCCGCGCGGCACCCGTGACGGCCACGATCGGTCCGAGCAGGTGCACGAGGCTCGTGAGGTAGTACGGCCCCATGTCGAAGAGGGCTCCTCCCCCGGGCGCGTAGTAGAACCCGGGCGCGGGGTGCCACAGCTCGTGACCCGGCGACACCCACGTCGCGCTGGCCGCCCTGGGCCGGCCGATGGCCCCGTCGTCGACGAGCCGACGCGCCGTCTGGATGCCGGTGCCGAGCACCGTGTCGGGGGCGGAGGTGACCCGCACGCCGGCGGCGGACGCGGCATCCAGGATCGCCCGTCCATCGGCGACATGCAGGGCCAACGGCTTCTCGCCGTGCACGGACTTGCCGGCCGCGATCGCCGCGTGGGCGATGTCGGCGTGTGCGGCGGGCACCGTCAGGTTCAGCACCGTCTCGACCTCGGGATCGGTCATGAGCTCATCGACGCTCAGCGCTCGGGCGCCGGGGACGGCAGCCGCCACCTGGGCCGCGCGCTCCCTGTCGAGATCCGCCACCGAGCTGCCGCGGTACGAGTCGGCGATCCCGCCGTGCCAGCCGGCGAGACCGGTGCCGGCCTCGACCGCGGCGCGCAGGCCCGTGAGTGCGGCATCCGAGATCGACGACATCGTGACCGCCTGGACGACCAGATCCGTCTCGGCCATCAGGGCGGCGTCGGCGTAGACCTCGTTGGACTCCTCGACGCGTACCTCGAAACCGTTCCCGGCGAGGAACGGGCGGAACATGTCCGTCGCCGCGACGGGATGGTGCCCGTCCCAGCCGCCGCGGACGATGAGCGCGCGCCGGCCCGTCACCGCAGCTCTGCCGCTCGTCGCGCGGCGACGCGGTCGTAGCGCTCCCGCACTTCGGGACGGGGGGCGGATGCCGCATCCCGATCCATCTCGACGGGCCACTCCGGCCACGACCCGGCGATTACGGCGGCCGCCTGGCGGGCCGCGCCCCGGGCCACGTACTCCCCCGGCGACGGTACGGCCACCGGCACGTCGAACACCTGCGCCGCGACGGCGGCGACCGCGGGGTTGCGCGCTGCGCCGCCCACGAGCAGCACCCGTTCGGTGGCGACGCCGAGGCTCCGGATCGCCTCGAGCCCCGTCGCGAGACCCGCGAGCATGCCCTCGACGGCGGCGCGAGCGAGGTTCTCCCGCGTCGTGTTCTCGAGCGACAGACCGTCGAGCGACGCGCGCGCCGTGGGCAGGTTGGGCGTGCGCTCCCCCTCGAACCAGGGCACGAGCACGACACCGCCGGCTCCGGGCTCGGCGGCGGCCGCCAGCTCGGTGAGACCGTCGTGGTCGACGCCGAGCAGACGCGCGACGGCGTCGAGCACCCGCGCCGCGTTCAGGGTCGCGACCAGCGGCAGGAACCGCCCCGTCGCATCGGCGAACCCGGCCGCGGTCCCGGTCGGGTCGATCGTCCGGGTGTCGCTGACGGCGAAGACCGTGCCCGACGTACCGATCGACACGACGACGTCGCCCGCCGTCGCACCGACGCCGAGGGCGGCGCCGGCGTTGTCGCCCGCACCCGGCCCGACGCGGCGGCCGGCGGCATCCGTCACCCACTCGAGCGGGCCGAGCACGCGGGGCAGCACCGCGTCGTGACCGAGCGCCGCCGCGAGCAGGTCGCGGTCGTAGCCGTCCGATGCGGGGTCCCAGTAGCCGGTGCCCGAGGCATCCGAGCGATCGGTGACGAGCTCGTCGAGCTGCGGATTCCCGGGACCGAACCCGCGCAGGCGCCACGTCAGCCAGTCGTGCGGCAGGGCGACCGCCGCCACCCGTGCCGCGTTGTCGGGCTCGGCGTCGCGCAGCCAGCGGAGCTTCGTGATCGTGAACGAGGCGACCGGCACAAGACCCGTGCGCTGTGCGAGCGTCTCGGCGCCGAACTCGGCCGTGAGATCGGATGCCGCCTGCCCCGAGCGCGTGTCGTTCCACAGCAGCGCGTCGCGCACCACCGTGCCCGCCGCGTCGAGCGCGACCATGCCGTGCTGCTGGCCCCCGATCGACCACGCCTCGACGTCCTCCATGCCCCCGGCATCCGCGATCGCGCTCTGCAGCGCGGTCCACCACGCCTCGGGGTCGACCGAGGTGCCCTCGGGATGCGACGCGCGACCGGAGCGGACGACCGCCCCGGTCGCGGCGTCGACGATGACGACCTTGCACGACTGCGTCGACGAGTCGACGCCCATGACGAGCGTCACGTCAGCGCGCGCCCAGCAGGTGCTCGGTCGCCAGCTGCTGCAGGCGGACGAAGCCGCCGCCCTTGCCGCCGAGGTAGACGCTCGGGTCGAAGTCCTCGTACGCGGAGCGGTCGGCGAGGAAGTCCTCGTACGTCTCGCCCGGGTTCAGGGTCGGGGTCGAGAGCTCGTCGACCTTGGCGGCCGCGAGGGCCTCCTGCACCTCGGGGTCGGCGCGGAACGCCTGCGCCCGCTCCTTGAGGAGCAGGTAGGTGCGCATGTTGGCCGCGGCCGACTCCCAGACGCCGGTCTCGTCCTCGGTGCGGCTCGGCTTGTAGTCGAAGTGACGCGGGCCCTCGTAGGCGGGGACGCCGCCGGGGCCGCCGTTCTCGAGCAGGTCGACGAGCGCGAACGCGTTGTGCAGGTCGCCGTGGCCGAACACGAGGTCCTGGTCGTACTTGATGCCGCGCTGACCGTTGAGGTCGATGTGGAAGAGCTTGCCGTGGTAGAGCGCCTGCGCGATGCCGGCGGCGAAGTTCAGGCCCGCCATCTGCTCGTGACCGACCTCGGGGTTGAGGCCGACGAGCTCGGGCCGCTCGAGCGAGTCGATGAAGGCGATCGCATGACCGAGCGTCGGCAGCAGGATGTCGCCGCGCGGCTCGTTCGGCTTCGGCTCGATCGCGAAGCGGATGTCGTAGCCCTTGTCGGTGACGTAGTCGCCGAGCAGGTTGACGGCCTCGCGGTACCGCTCGAGCGCCTGGCGGATGTCCTTCGCGGAGTCGTACTCGGCGCCCTCGCGGCCGCCCCACATGACGAAGGTCTTGGCGCCGAGCTCGGCCCCGAGGTCGAGCTGGCGGAACACCTTGCGGAGGGCGAAACGGCGGACGTCGCGGTCGTTGGCGGTGAACCCGCCGTCCTTGAACACGGGCGCGCTGAAGAGGTTGGTCGTGACCATCGGGACGATCATCCCGGTCGCGTCGAGGGCGCCCTTGAGGCGGTCGATCTCGCGCTGGCGCTCGGCGTCGCTCGACCCGAAGGCGAACAGGTCGTCGTCGTGGAAGGTGAGGCCGTAGGCGCCGAGCTCGGCGAGTTTCTCGACGGCGTGGACGGTGTCGAGCGGGGGTCGCGTCGGCCCGCCGAAGGGGTCGGTGCCGTTGTAGCCGACGGTCCACAGGCCGAAGCTGAACTTGTCTGCGGGGGTGGGGGTGACCATGTCGCTCCTTCGCGAACCATTAATTGTTGTTAGCAGCAACGTATACCAGGCGCGCCGCCGCCACAAACCCCATGTGATGGCTATGGTGGGTCCGTGACCGAGCAAGGGCGAACCGTCGAATCCGTCCGGCGCGCCAACCTCGGCAGCATCCTGGGGATCGTTCACCGCGAGGGCCCGCAGTCCCGCGCCGCGCTCACCGAGTCGACCGGACTGAACCGATCGACCGTCGCCGACCTCGTCGCGACCCTCGTCTCGTTTGGCCTCGTCGTCGAGCGCGCACCCGACCCCTCGCACCGCGTCGGCCGCCCCTCCCCCGTCGTCTGCGTCGACCCCGCCGTCGTCGCCATCGCCGTCAACCCCGAGGTCGACGCGCTCGAGATCGCCGCCGTCGGGCTCGACCGCGGCATCCGCGCCGTCGTCGACCTGCCGCAGGAGCACCTCCTCACCCCCGAGGCGACCGCCGACCTCGTCGCCGCGCAGATCGCGACCTGGCGCCGGGCCGAGCTGGCGGACGCCCGCATCCTCGGCGTCGGACTCGCCGTGCCCGGGCTCGTCCGGGTCGAGGACGGTCTCGTCCGGGACGCGCCGCACCTCGGCTGGGTCGACGTGCCCCTGCGCGACGTCGTCGCGGCGGCCACCGGCATCCCCGTCGTCGTCGGCAACGACGCCACGCTCGGCACCGTCGCCGAGCACCTCTTCGGCGCCGCGAGCGGCATCGACAACGCGGTCTACCTCAACGGCGGCGCGAGCGGCATCGGCGGCGGCATCATCGTGAACGGGATGCCGGTGGTCGGCGCCGGCGGCTACGCCGGGGAGTTCGGGCAGAACCGCCCCGGCATCGCCACCCTCGCCGACCGGCGGGCCCGCGACGGCGTCCTGGAGGACGAGGTCAGCCGCGCCCGACTGCTGTCGGTCGTGGGACTGGGCCGCGGAGACGACCGCGAGCTCGGCGACGCGCTCGCGGCGCAGATCGACACCCCGTCGGTGGCGGGAGAGGTCGAGCGGCAGCGCCGCATCCTGGCCACCGCACTCGCGAACGCCGTCAACGTGCTGAACCCCTCCGCCGTCGTGCTCGGCGGCTTCCTCGCGGTGCTCGCGGGACTCGACGTCGCAGCCCTCGAGCAGGCCGTGCGCGCGCAGGCGATGCCCGCCTGCGGCGAGGACCTGCGGATCCTGCCCGCCGGCCTGGCGGATCACCGCCTGCTCATCGGCGCCGCCGAAGCCGTCTTCGAAGGCGTGCTGGCGAACCCGCAGCCCGTCTGAGCGGCGCGCGGCCCTCGCCGCGTGTGCCGGATGCAGGGTGAGATGCCCCCGGGGCGCGTCGACACCCCGGTATGCAGCACTGAACCTGCGCTCGGCACACCAACGTCGAACCGTTCTCCGGAGGGATGCGAGGAACGTGCCCCGCAATGCTTCCCTCGAGGCGATCCATCCGGAGAACGGCCCGAGATCCGTCGCCGACGGCGTCAGTCGCCGAGACGCCAGCTGACGAACGGGACGCCGGCGACGCCGTCGCGCGTGCGGTCCGTCGCCCGCCGACCGCGCGCGAGTTCCGCCGGGCGACCGCCGCGGATCTCGTCGAACCGCTCGTGGCGGGCCGACCCGATCCCCCGATCGAAAAGGTCCGGCAGGACGTACAGGCTCACCAGCTCGACGGTCACCCCCAGCCGCACGTGCAGGAACCCCGTCGGTCTCTCGTCCTCGGCGACGACCCGCCGCCACATCGGCTCACGGTCGCGCGCCGCGGCATCCTCGACGGTCGCCGCCCGGAGCATCGTCAGCGAGGGCCGGGTCTGACCGACAGGTCGGTGATGACGGCGTCGCGCGGCAGGTCGAGGGCGGTGAGCACGGCGGTGACGACGGATGCCGGCTGGATCCAGGCATCCGCGTCGTAGTCCTTCCCCTCCTGCGCGTGGACCTGGGCCTGCATCGGCGTCGCGGTGCGACCGGGATAGACCGTCGTGACGCGGACGCCGTGAGCGGCTTCTTCGCCGCGCAGCGCGTCTGCGAGCGCCTTGAGCCCGTGCTTCGACGCGGCGTACGCGGCCCACTGCGGGTGGGCGGTGAGCCCGGCGCCGGAATTCACGAACAGCACCTGCCCCCGCGCGGCGCGCACGCGCGGCAGCAGCAGGCGCGTGAGTTCGGCGGGCGAGACGAGGTTGACCGCGAGCTGGTCCTGCCACGACGTCACCGTCAGGTCCTCGACGTGTCCGAGGTCGACGATCCCCGCCGCGTGCACGACCGCGTCGATCCCATCGGGAAGATCGGATGCCGCAACGGCCGCGGCGAGCGATGCGGGCTGCGCGAGGTCGGCGACGATCACCGCCGAACCGGGGTGCTCCGCGGCGAGATCCGCCGCCCGGTCGGCGTCGCGCGCCACGAGGACGAGGCGGTCGCCCCGCTCCGTCAGGCGCTCGGCGAGGAGCTGCCCGATGCCCGATCCGGCACCGGTGAGGACGATGGTGTGCGGCATCCCCTCATCCTGTCATCGGATGTTCCCGAGGAGATGCGGCTTCGCGAGGACCGATCGGGCCGAAAACCTCCTCGACAACCGTCATCTCCTCGCGAACCGACACGGCGAACCGACGCGAGGCGCCGCCTCAGTCGCCCAGCAGCGCGCGCCGGGCCATGCCGGCCAGGATGCCGCCCGCCCGGTCTTCGCTCGGCGCGGCCGAGTGCGGGGTCGAGTTCAGCAGGCCGAAGGCGGCGAGCAGCCGCGTCTCGCGCTCGGCGTCGGCGAGGTCGGGGCGGAGCGCGGCGAACGGCCGGTCCCACTCCCGCACGTACTCGCGCTGCAGCCGTCGCACCTGCTGGTTGACGTCCGCCGGCAGGTTGGCGAGCTCCCGATCCTGCACGCGGATGACGTCGGCGTCGCTCGTGGCGAACTCGAGGTGGAACGCGATGAGCGCCTCGAACACCTGCCGCGGGTCCCCGCTCGAGCCCGTCAGCGCGCGCCCACCTTCGAGCAGCCGCTCGCTCGCGTCGAGCAGCAGGTCGCAGAGCAGCGCCTCCTTGCTCGCGAAGTGCCGATACAGCGCCGGACCGCTCATGCCGACGGCGTCGCCGAGGTCGGCGGTCGAGACGGCGGCGAAGCCGCGCTCGGCGAACAGCCGCGCGGCCGACGCCATCAGCTCGGCCCGCCGGTTCGCCTTCTGCGTCGCCCGCCAGGTCGTCATCGCGACAGGGTCCGCCGCGCCTGTCTCAGCACGGGCTCGTCGATCATCCGTCCGCGGAACCGGAACACCCCGGGCTGCCGCGTCGCCTCGGCGAGCACCGCCTCGGCCCACTCGACCTCGTCCGGGCTCGCCGCGTAGGCACGGCGGATGACCTCGACCTGGGAGGGATGGATGCAGGCGGTCGCCGCGAACCCCGAGGCCGCGGCATCCCGCGCCTCGTCCTCGAGCCCGGCGGTGTCGGCGATGTCGAGGTGCACGGCGTCGATCGCGTCGATCCCCGCCGCCGCGGCGGCGATCAGCACCCGCGAGCGCGCGTACCGAGCGACGTCGCGGTAGCGCCCATCGTCGAATCGGCTCGAGCGTCCCCCGATGCCGGCGACCAGGTCCTCGGCGCCCCACATGAGTGCGTCGACGAGCGGATGCCGCGCCAGCGCGCCCGCGTTCTCGACGCCGCGCGGCGTCTCGCACAGCGCGATGACCCGGTACCCCTCGAGCGCGTCGACCTCGGCCGCCTCCTCGGCCTTCGCGAGCATCAGCCGACGGAACGGCGTGCCCTGCAGAGCCGCGAGATCGTGCGCGAGTTCGGGAGTGGATGCCGGGTTCACCCGCACGATCACGCGATCGGCGTCGACGTCCGCCGCCGCGAGCGCCGTCCGCGCGCCCGCTTTGCCCTCCGGCGCGACGGCGTCCTCGAGGTCGAGGATCACGGTGTCGGCGGCGGCGAGCGCCTTCGCGTACCGCTCGGGACGGTCGGCGGGGCAGAACAGGAGCGCGGGACCGAGGCTCATGCCGCGGCCTCCGGCGACATCCGCATGAGCGTCGAGCGTCGCGCGGTCGCGACGACCTGGTCGTGCTGGTTGCGCATCGTGTGCAGGAACTCGACGATCCCCTGCCCGGGGCGCGACGTCGACGCGCGCTTCGACGCGACGACGGTCTCAGCGTAGAGCGTGTCGCCATGCCGCACGGGGGCGGGGAAGGTGACCTCGGAGAAGCCGAGGTTCGCGACGATCGTCCCCTGCGTGAGCTGCGCGACCGACAGGCCGACGAGCGTCGACAGGGTGAACATGCTGTTGACCAGCCGCTCGCCGAACTCGGTCTGCTCGGCCCACGCGGCATTCAGGTGCAACGACTGCGTGTTCATCGTCAGCGTCGTGAACAGCACGTTGTCGGCCTCGGTCACGGTGCGGCCGGGGCTGTGCACGTAGACGGCGCCCTCCTCGAGCTCGTCGAAGTACAGACCGCGCTGCACGATGCGCCGGGGCACGTCCTCACTCATGCGTCCTCCTCCTGCGTCGGGGTCACGACGGCGAGCGTCTGCCCGCGGCCCACGCTGTCGCCCGTCGCGACCCGCAGCGCCACCGTACCGGCGACCTCGGCCCGGACGACATGCTCCATCTTCATCGCCTCGACGACGACCACGGCGTCACCGGCCGACACCACCGCGCCGTCGGCGACCGACGTCATCACGACGACGCCCGGCATGGGCGAGACGAGCTCGGGCACGGCCGACGCATCCGCGTCGCGGCGGTGGTCGAGGCTCACCCGGCGCACCTCGCGCGCGCGTCCGCCGCGCGAGAGCCACAGGGCGTCGCCGTCGACGGTCGCGACGACCGTGACGCTGCGATCGCCGACCCGCACCGCGAACCGGTCGCCGAGGTCCCGGACGGATGCCGCGACCTCCGTCCCGTCGACGATCACCCGGTCGCCGACGAGCTCGACCGCGTGCTCCTCGCCGCCGGCCGTCAGCCGGTACCGCCGCGGCGCGGGCGGACCCAGCCGCCACCCGTCCGCCCGGTGCCACGGATCGTCCCCGCGGGGGACGGCGGCGTCGAGCAGCAGCGCCGCCTCGACGAACACGTCGTCCGGATCGCCCGTCGCGACGAGCCCGTCGAGCTCGCGGGCGATGAGCCCCGTGTCGAGCTCCCCCGCCGCCACCGCCGGCAGCTCGAGCAGCGCGCGCAGGAACGAGAGGTTCGTCTCGAACCCGAGCACCGCGGTGTCGCCGAGGGCGGCGAACAGTCGGCGCCGGGCCTCGTCGCGGGTCCGCCCCGTGGCGATGACCTTCGCGAGCATGGGGTCGTAGTCCACCGACACGTCGAGCCCGTCGGCGAGGGCGCTGTCGACCCGGATGCCGGGGCCCACCGGGTGGACGACCCGCACGACGCGTCCGCCGGTCGGCAGGAAGCCCGCCGCGGGATCCTCCGCGTACACCCGCGCCTCGATGCTGTGCCCGCTGAGCACGACGTCGTCCTGCCCGAACCCGAGCGGCTCCCCCGCGGCGATCCGCAGCTGCGCCGCGACGAGGTCGATGCCGGTGACCTCCTCGGTGACGGGGTGCTCGACCTGCAGGCGGGTGTTCATCTCCATGAAGAAGAACTCGTCGGCGCGGTCCGCCGCCACGATGAACTCGACCGTCCCCGCACCGCGGTAGTCGACGCTCCGCGCGGTCTCGCACGCAGCCTGCCCGATGCGCGCGCGGGTCGCGTCGTCGAGCAGCGGCGACGGCGCCTCTTCGATGACCTTCTGGTGCCGACGCTGCAGCGAGCACTCCCGCTCGCCCAGGTGCACGACGTTGCCGTGCGCATCGGCGAGCACCTGCACCTCGATGTGCCGCGGGGTGTCGACGTAGCGCTCGAGGAACAGGGTGTCGTCGCCGAAGCTCGCGCCCGCTTCACGGCGGGCGGCGGCGAGCGCGGCCGGCAGGGCCGCGGCATCCGTCACGACGTGCATCCCCTTGCCCCCGCCGCCCGCGGACGGCTTGATGAGCAGCGGATAGCCGACCTCGGGCGCCGCGGCGGTGAGCTCGTCGTCGGTCATACCGGCTCGCGCGACGCCGGGCACCGTGGGCACGCCGCGCGCTTCGACGGCGTGCTTCGCGGCGATCTTGTCGCCCATCGTGCGGATCGCGTCGGCGCTCGGCCCGATGAAGACGATCCCGGCCCGCTCGCACGCCGCCGCGAAGGCGGTGTTCTCGGACAGGAACCCGTAACCGGGGTGTATCGCCTCGGCACCCGTCGCTCGGGCCGCGGCGATCACCGCGTCGATGTCGAGGTAGCTCTGCGCGGCGGGCGCGGGCCCGAGCCGCACGGCCTCGTCGGCGAGCGCGACGTGGCGGGCCCCGGCATCCGCGTCGCTGTAGACGGCGACCGAGCGGATGCCGAGCTCCCGCAGTGTGCGGATGACGCGGCAGGCGATCTCGCCGCGGTTCGCGACCAGGACGGTGGAGAACATGCGCATCACATCCGGAAGACGCCGTAGCCCGGCGCGTCGAAGGGGGCCCGCAGGCAGATGTCGAGGGCGAGACCGAGGGCGTCGCGGGTCTCGGCGGGGGCGAGGATGCCGTCGTCCCAGAGCCGTGCCGTCGAGTAGTACGGGCTGCCCTGCAGCTCGTACTGCGCGCGGATCGGCGCCTGGAATGCCGCCTCGTCGTCCGCCGACCATTCCCCACCGCGCGCCTCGATCTGCTCGCGGCGGACGGTGGAGAGGACGGATGCCGCCTGCGGACCGCCCATGACCGACACCCGCGCCCCGGGCCACAGCCACAGGAACCGCGGCGAATACGCCCGCCCGCACATCGAGTAGGTGCCGGCGCCGAACGAGCCGCCGACGACGACCGTGAGCTTGGGCACCGAGGCGCACGCGACGGCGTTCACCATCTTCGCGCCGTGCTTGGCGATGCCGCCCGACTCGTACTCGCGCCCGACCATGAACCCGGTGATGTTCTGCAGGAAGACGAGCGGGATGCCGCGCTGGTCGCACAGCTCGATGAAGTGCGCGCCCTTCAGCGCCGACTCCCCGAACAGCACGCCGTTGTTCGCGAGCACGCCCACCCGGTGACCGTGCAGGCGCGCGAAGCCGGTCACGAGCGTCTCGCCGTACTCCCGTTTGAACTCGTGCCACGAGCCGCCGTCGACGATCCGGTCGACGATCTCGCGGGCGTCGTAGGGCGTCGTGAGTTCGACGGGGACGACATCGACGAGGGTCGCTGGGTCTGCGATCGGCGGGGTCACCGGTTGGGGCTGCTCCCGCAGCGGCGCGGGCGCAGGGAGCGTCGCGACGATGCCGCGGACGATCTGCAGGGCGTGCTCGTCGTTCTCGGCGAGGTGGTCGGTGACGCCCGAGACCTTCGTGTGCAGGTCGCCGCCGCCGAGGTCCTCCGCCGAGACCACCTCGCCGGTCGCCGCCTTCACGAGCGGCGGTCCGCCGAGGAAGATCGTCCCCTGGTTGCGCACGATGACGGTTTCGTCGCTCATCGCGGGCACGTACGCGCCGCCGGCGGTCGACGAGCCGAGCACGGCGGCGATCTGCGGGATGCCGTCGCGCGACATCCGGGCCTGGTTGTAGAAGATGCGCCCGAAGTGGTCGCGGTCGGGGAAGACCTCGTCCTGCATCGGCAGGAACGCGCCGCCCGAGTCGACGAGATAGATGCACGGCAGCCGGTTCTCGGCCGCGATCTCCTGCGCGCGCAGGTGCTTCTTGACGGTGATCGGGTAGTAGGTGCCGCCCTTCACCGTCGCGTCGTTCGCGACGACCATGACGTGGCGACCGCGGACGAGCCCCACCCCCGCGACTACACCACCGGCGGGACACTCGTCGTCGTACAGGTCGAGCCCGGCGAGCGCGCCGACCTCGAGGAAGGGACTGCCGACGTCGAGCAGGGTGTCGATGCGGTCGCGAGCGAGGAGCTTGCCGCGGGCGGTGTGGCGCTCGCGGGCCCGCTCGGGGCCACCGCGCGCCGCCTCGGCGCGACGGCGCTCGAGCTCGGCGATCAGATCGGGATACGTGGGGGCTGTCATCGTCGACGGCACCTCCGAGGAGAATGCTTCAGTTAACGTTCGCTAACCGAAAGAACGATAACACGCGATCGCCGCTCCGGAAGGGTCAGGCCTCGAGGATCGCCCGCAGCGACACCCGCACCGGGAGCGGCGAGGATGGAGGGATGACGACTTTCGACGACCCCGTGCTGCAGGCGATGGCGATGCGGCGGTCGCTCGCGAAGGTCGGGCCGGGCGCGCCCACCGACGACGACCTGCGCGACCTGCTCGCCGCCGTCACCCCCGTCGCCGACCACAAGGCGCTGCGACCCTGGCGTCTCATCACCCTCCGCGGCGACGACCGCGCACGCCTGGGCGACGCGCTCGACGCCGCCGGCGGGGTCGAGCGCGAACCGGGCGACCGCAACGGCAAGCCGTTCCGTGCCGATCTGCTGATCGCCGTCGTCGCGAGCCCGAAGCCGCACCCCGCCGTCCCCGTCTGGGAGCAGCAGGCGACCGCCGCAGGCGCGGCGCACCTGCTCGAGCTCGCGCTCTGGCGCGCGGGGTGGGGCGTCATGTGGCGGACGGGGCTGCTCGTGAACTCCCCCGAGGTCCGCGCGCTGCACGGACTCGCGGACGACGAACTGCTCATGGGGTGGCTCTACGTCGGCAGCATCGGCCCCGACCTGCGCGCCCGGATCGACGAAGCGCCGAGGAAACCGCTCGATCCCGAGCCGTTCCTCGGCGCTCTGCCGCGCTGACCCTCAGCCGCGACGCAGAGTCGCGGTGACCGGGCAGTCGAACGGGTCGCGCGCGGCCAGACCCACCCGGTTGAGGTAATCGATGACGATCGCGTACGACCGGCCGAGGCTCGTCTCGGTGTACGGCACGCCCAGGGTCGCGCAGTGCTCGCGGACGATCTCCCGCGCCTTCGACAGGTGCGGACGCGGCATGTTGGGGAACAGATGGTGCTCCACCTGATAGTTCAGACCGCCCATGAGCCACGTTGCCCACCAGCCCCCGCGGATGTTGCGCGACGTGCGCACCTGCTTGCTGAAGAAGTCGAGCTTGGCGTCGGGGGCGATCACCGGCATCCCCTTGTGGTTCGGGGCGAAGGACGCCCCCATGTAGACGCCGAACACGGCGAGCTGCACGCCGAGGAAGGCGAACGCCATCCCGATCGGCAGCAGCAGGAAGACCGGGACGGCGACGACGGCCAGCCGCACGATGATCATGCCGATCTCGAGCCAGCGCGCCTTGACGTCCTTCTCGGTGAAGAGGTACTTCAGGCCCAGATGATGCAGGTTGAGCCCCTCCAGGGTCAGGAGCGGGAAGAAGAGCCACCCCTGCCGCTTCGTGATGGCGCGGCGGATCCCGCGGGCCGATGCGGCATCGGCATCGAGGAACGAGATCGTGTCGATCTCGATGTCGGGATCCTTGCCGACGCGGTTCGGGTTCGCGTGATGACGCGTGTGCTTGCCGGTCCACCACGCGTAGCTGATCCCGACGACCCCGGCGGCGAGGATGCGTGCGAGGCGGTCGTTGGCGGGGCCGGAGGTCAAGATCTGACGATGCGCCGCCTCGTGGGCGAGGAACGCGACCTGCGTGAAGATGATGCCGAGAGCGCCGGCCATCAACAGCTGGTACCAGGTGTCGCCGAGCAGGATGAAGCCGGTGACCGCGCCGCCGAAGGCGAGGACGAGGGCGATGCCGACGGCCAGGTAGAAGGTCGGCGTGCGCCGCAGCAGTCCCGTCTCACGGACGATGCGCGAGACGTCGGTGAACGCCTTCGCCATCGGAGGGAACTGCGCTGTTCCGGAATAGGTCTGACGGACGGGACCGAGACGTGACTCGGCGACGGATGAAGCGATGGGGGCACCTGCTCGGAATCGGGTGTCCGCTGCGGCGGAGAGGAAGCAACTGACGGATGCCGATCGCTGAGGGCCACGCTACGGTGCCGCCCATCGCCATCACGGCATGCATCGGCGATCCCCACGGGACTGCCAGGGCTCACCCAGGGTGGAGGAAGCTCAGCTCTCGCCCGAGCGGGCTGACGCCGTCTCGGGGAACCGTTGCACCGGCACGATGACGACGTCGTGCATCTTCCAGTCCAGGGCACGGCACTCGGCCTGCGCCTGCTCGATCTCGGCGAGGCGCGGCATCCGTCCCCGTCGCGGCCGGACGAAGGCCTCGACGTGGAAGAACTGACCCTGATCGCGGGTGCGGGTGCGTACCTCGTCGACCCAGCGCAGCGACGACAGGTGGTCATGGATCCGGTCGATGTCGGGATGCGGCTTCGCGTCGTCGAAGGTGGTCGCCCGTGTGTCCATGAGGTCGGTGATCGCGCCCTTCGTGTTCTTCACGCCGTCCCAGAGGATGCTGCCCGAGATGAAGATCGCCGCCGCCGCATCCGCCCACCAGATCCCGAGACCGATGCCACCGACCCCGACGATCGAGCCGACCGCCGTCATCCAGTCCGCCTTGTTCATGTCGGCGTCGGCATAGAGCACCTTGTTGTGCAACTGCCGCGCGAGCCGCATCTTGACCCGCCCGAACCAGATGGGCAGCGGGATCGTCGCCGCCATGACGGCCATCATGAACCAGCCGAGCCACACAGACTGGCCGAACACGTCGACCGAGCCGATGGGCGGGCGCTCGCCGCGGACGAGGGTCAGCGCGGAGTCGACCAGGAGGAACGATCCCATGGCGAACAACGCCACTCCGGCCACGAGGTGGGCGACCCCGACCGAGCGGAAGTAGCCGTAGGGGTAGCGCGGGTTCGCGGCGCGCGCCATGACCCGCACGGCGACGAGGAAGGCGAGGGGCGGCGCGAGCGAGAGCATGTCCTCGACCCACGCAGCGCGCATCGCCTGCGAACTGCCGGTCACGACGCCGACGACGGGGATCGCGACGGCGAGGAAGGCGATCGTCGCCCACTCCATGCGCACGGCGCCGCGCAGTGCGCGTCGACCGTCGTCGTCCAGGCCGTCCCGGAGCGCGTCGCGCCTCATCCGCGGGCCTCCTCGCGCAGGAACACCTCGAGCTCCATCAGGAATCCGTTCTCGCCCGCTCGCGTCAGCATGACGTGCTTCTCGACCTCGCCCGAGGGACTCGTCGTCTCGCGATACACATCCGTGACCGCCGCGTCATCCTTCCACGGCGTCGCGTCGGTGAGTCCGCCCACGACGACATCGAGGCTCCCGGCGTGGAGCGCGTCGACGAGGACCTCCTCGGTGCCCGCGCGCCACTCGACGGCGGCGCCGTGCCGCGCCGCGAACCGCTCGAGGAGCGCGACCTCGCTTCCGGACGCCCGGCCGTCGCCGGTCGAGGTCCACGGCGGGTTCTCGGTCACCCCCGCCCGCAGCACGCCGCTCTCCGTCACGCGATCCAGCGTGCCGTCGGTGTCGGCGGGTCGGACCCCGCAGCCCACGAGCCCCAGGGCGACGATGAAGGATGCGGCGACGGCCGCCTGCGCTCGACGTGACATCCGAACCTCCTCGGCGTCACCCTAGAGAGGCGCGCGAACCGCCCTCACCGGGGTTGACAGCCGCGCGGTCGACGGAACCGCGGCGGAAGGTCAGCCGACCGGCTGCTCGGCGATCGGCGACGACGACGAGCGCCCGTTGACGTCGAGGTAGAGCTGACGCTCGGTCACGGACACCGTGACGGCGTTGCGTCGCTCGAGAGCGGATGCCGCATCCTCGACGAAGTCCTTCTCGAAGCTGTAGAGCGGGATGTCGGCGCCGCGGTGGATGGTCTTGCCCGCCCACGCCTGGGCCAGGCGGTTCGGCTCGCGGTGCGTGTACACGGCCACGCGGCCGGCCGCCTTGCTGCCGGTGTGGAGTCGCGCGGCATCCGGAGCCCCCACCTCGATCCACGCCGTCAGGCGTCCCGTCGCGTCGCGGACGAGGACGGCCGGTTCATCCGTCGCGGCGATGCCCTCGCTGAACGCGATCCCCTCCTCGTATTCGAGGGAGTACGCGAGCACGCGCAGCAGGACGTTCGCCGCCGTCTCGGACGGGTGCCGCGCGAGGCGGAGCGAGAGTTCCTCGTAGACGCCGCGGTCGACGTCGGCGAGTTGCACGGTGAAGGTGTGCATCGTGGATCCGATGGCCATCCGTCGAGCCTAGGCCCGGGATGCCCCGTGACGCGGTCACGGGACATAATGGTCGCATCCCGACCGGCGATCCAGAGCGAGGAGCCACGCGCATGCCGTTCCACAGCCAGGAGATGCTCGAGCAGTGGCTCGAGGAGTTCGCCGCGCTGGGTTACTCGATCAGCGAGCGCGTGAAGGTCATTCCCCAGGACGGCGCCGACGGCCGCGACACGGGCCTCATCGCCCTCAACCTGCTCGACTCGATGACCCTGACCTATCTCCAGCCCGAGCCGCTGGGGTCCATCCACTGGGGCATCACGTTCGAGGCGCGCGAGACCGACCTGAAGATGGATGCCGGGCGCACCCTCGAGCTGTCCGCCGAGCTCGCCATGGTGTCGACCCTCTGCACGTTCCTGCAGACGAAGTCGCTCACAGAGGTCGAGGTCGAAGCCGGCTCGGTCGATCCCGAAGCGCTCGGTCTCTGATGGACGAGAGCCTGCAGTCCGAGCTCCGCGCGCTGCAGGCACGGGCCTACGGCCCGGGCGACGGCCTGGCCGGCGACGACGCCGCGCGCCGGCGGCTGGAAGAGCTCGAAGGCCGTGCGCGGCGGGAGCGGGATCACCCGCCCGTCGTCGACCAAGTGCCCGCATCCGTTCGTGCTTCGACGCCGCACCCCGAGGTTCCCCCGCTGCCGCCGGTCTCCCCCGCGGACGCCGCACGCGCCTTCGCGGCGCCCCCGCGCAAGGCAGAGCGCGCAGCCGACGAACGTGGGCGTCGACGCCTGAGGGGTCTCGCCTGGGTCGGGTCGCTCGCGATGGCGGCGACCCTGGCGGTCGGAGTGACGGCGGCCGTGACGAGCCGTCCGGTGTGGACGGCGGCATCCGTCCCGCCCGGGACCGACATCCGGCACGTCGCGACCCTGACGGAGGATCAGGACCGCGGATGGCCGGACGGATACCTCGGCGGCACCGCCGACGGCGTCGTGTTCGAGCCGATCGGCGAGATCACCCCCGTCGTCGGATCCATGCCGACCGGTACGGGTGTGACCCGGTGCATGCAGTTGCTCCCACCACAGGCGTGGGAGCCCTCGGGCGAAGAGGGCAGCGTGTGGGGCGGATACGGCGGATGCAGCGTCGAGCCGTTCTCCGTCACCGCCACCTTCGTCGTCGGGCCCGAGGCGCCGTCGGCGCTGCGGGAGAGGTTCGCCGAGGGGACGCGCCTGCAGTTCGTGGCCGGCGACGGTGTCATCGAGGTGTTCTCCGCGGACGCGCCGACCGCCGAGGCGACGAACTGACCGCCTCGGCCGTCCGACGTCGTCAGGCCGCCTGGTAGGTGAGGCAGTCGGCGGACTCGGCTCCGGGTCCGACGCGGACAGCAGATGCCGTGCACTCGAGCGACGAGTTGAAGACGCACTCCGAGCGCTGACAGGCGCCGACGTGGCTGACGACCTTGTCGAGTCCACCCTTCGTGCCGAGCGGGATGAAGGTCGCGCACTCGGCATCACCGGGGGCGCCGCCGATCGTCACCGCCGCGGCGTGGCAGTGCGAGTGGTCGTTGTAGGAGCAGCCGAGGGCGTTGCACTCGGACACGCGGGGCAGGTCGTCGAGGGTCATGCTCATGGAAGCCTCCAGGGTCGTGGTGGTTCGAGGGTATTCCGCGACCCCCGGAGGTTGGACAGCCTTAGTCGCGAGAAATCTGCCCGATCAGTCGCCCTTTCGAAGTTAGGTGAGCCTCGCCTCTCGGGGTCGTGACTCAAGGTCCGCCGAGGCGTGCCACAGGCTGTCGACTTCCACATCCGGCACCGCCGAGGAGCGCGGAAATGGTAGATTCCCTGCATTCCGCAGCGCGCGGAAAGCCCGGATCGGACGCGAAACCCGACGCGGGCGACGGGGAACATCGGCGCGAGGTGGTCGGCGCGAGAAAGCGGCGTGCTCGTCCCGACGGAGGGAGAAGGGTACGCATGGCTCTCGCTGCGTTGTCCGCCGACCTTCCGCCCGCCCTCCCGCTGTGGCCTCAGCTCGCGCTCAGCCACGTCGAGAGGGCCCTCTCGGAGCCGGACCGACCGCTGCGCCTCGTCGTCATCGGTCCTGCGGGGTCCGACAAGTCGCCGCTGCTCGCGCAGATCGCCGATCGCCTCCCCACCCTCCCCCACACGCGGATCATCGACGACGGCCATCTCCTCGCCGACGACGAGCTGCACGCGCTGACCGCCTCGCTCGACGACCCGCGTACCGGGCTCATCCTCGCCTGTCGGCCGTCGCCGTGGCCGCCGACCCTGACGGCGCTGATCCGACGGATCGAGCAGTCGCACCCCGCCCTCGCCCTCGGTCAGGTGGACACCGAGGACGTCCTCCGCGCGCTGTCCGCAGCCGGACGCTCGATCGACACCGGCTGCGTCGGCGCGATCGTGCAGATGGCGGCATCCGTCACCTGGCTCGTGAAGGAGGCCCTCTCCGCGCACGGCGACGGCTTCTGCCACGACCACTCCCACGAACGGGTCGCCCGCGCCGTCGGCGAAGTCATCGCCCTGCGGCTGGACACCCTCGACCCCGAGACAGCGCGCATCGTGCGTCTGGCCAGCCTCGCAGGCGACGACCTACCCCCCGCCATCGACGGGGCGGCCACGGAGTCGCTCGCCCGCGGCCACGCCGAGGGACTGTTGCTGCGCGGCGGGCGCCCCGTGCCGATCGTCCGGACGACCGTCGCCCGGATGACCCCCGTCGCCGAGCTCATCGACCTGCTCGACACCGCCCCGCTCTCGCCCCTCGACCCAGAGATCGCCACCTCTCTCGGTGGTCATCTGGACCCGCGATTGGCTCTCGCCCTCCGCAGCCAGGCCGACGAGACGGCCGGCTATGATCCGCTGCGCGCCACGGAGCTCTACGACGCCGCGCTCGCGGCCGGCGACGACGCGCCGCTCATCGCGATCCGCAAGGCTCGGATGGCCTGGCATCGCGGGGATGTCGACGAGGCCGCATCCCTCGTCGACGCCATCGTCCGGGAGGCCACCGGGGACGAGGGCGACGAGGCCCTGCGCATCCTCGGCTCGGCGTGGAGCGCCCGCGGCCTGCTCCGCGCCAGCGCCGCGACCTACCACGCCCAACCGACCACGGACTTCGTCCTGCGTGCGCAGGGTGCGCTCTCGGCCTTCGGCACCGGCGACGCGGGCCCGATGCACGACACGCTCGGCATCGTCGACAGCGGAGTGAGCGGCATCCCGACCACCCTCCACGTCGCCTACGTGAAGCTGCTGCGGGGGCTCGCGGCATCCCTCGCCGCCGCGACGGGCACCGCCTTCAACGAGCTCATCCGGGCCAGCGCGACGTACGGCGATTCGAACGAGCACGGGCCTGTGCCCGAGCTGCCCGCCGTCATCGCGGCGATCGGCGCGATCAACATCGGCGAGCTCGATACGGCCGGCAACCTCCTCGCCGATGCGCTGATGGAGGAGCACGGCGGCCCCTGGGCCCGCTCGCGATTGCTTCTGTGGGCCGCGTGGGTCGCGGTGCACCGGCAGCATCCGGAGGAATCCGCGGCGCGACTCGCCGACGTCGACGCCTCGGCCCTGCCGTTGAGCAGCCGCGAAGTGCTGGTCCGCGACTCGGTCATGCTCGCGCACGTGCGGCGCTACGGGTCGCTCGACGAACTGCGTGCGCTGTGGGAGCGGGTGCGGGACGACGTCCGCCATGTCGAACCAGACCTCTACCTGCTGCACCCGCTGCGCGAGTTCATCGAGACCGCCCCGCTGTTCGACGACTCGGAGCGTGTCCTGCCCGCGATCGAGGCGCTGACGGACATCCTGCGCGGTCTCGGCGACCCGTCGATGTGGTCGACGCCGTTTCACTGGTCGACCTACCATCGGGCGCTGCTCGCACGGGATGCGCATGGACAGGCGCACGCGGCGCGCGCGCTGTCAGCCGCGGCACGCGGCTCCCGTCTCGCCGCCACCCTGTCGGTGGCGGTCGGCGAGTGGTCGCGCAGCCGCGTCGACGACGGCGACATCGATCGCATCGAGCAGATCGCCTCGCGCCTGGCCGAGGTGGGGCTCGCCTGGGAGGGCGCACGGTTGGCGATCTCGCTCTCCGAGCGTTCCCGCGATCGCCGCGCCGGCACGCGCCTCGCCACCTTCGCCCGCGCTCTGCACCCGAACGCCGGACCGGGGGTCTCGGGCAACGACGTGGCCCTCGGCGACAGCGGGCTGTTGAGCGCCCGGGAGCGCGAGGTCGCCGGCCTGGTGCTCAGCGGCATGACGTATGCCGAGATCGGCGAGGCGATCTTCATCTCACCTCGGACGGCCGAGCACCACATCGCGCGCATCCGCCGCCGGCTGGGCGCGACCTCGCGCACCGACCTCATCGCGAAGCTGCAGGCGATCGTCGGCACCGACGACGGCGCGACCGACGCGGGCGGCAGCCGCTGACGAGGACCGCTCGAGAAGGGCGGACCCCCTCCGGCCAGTTCAGTGGGGACTGCGGCGGGAGAGGGTCCGCGAAACCATCCAGGTCGCCGGAGACGCGCAAGTTTGGGGACAGTACGCGTCGAGACCGCTTGGGGAACGGTTCGGCAACCGATGGGGGATGGCTCTCACATGCTAAAGGAAAGCGCACCGCCGGAACAGGCATGACGCCGGATCTTGAGGTGAACGACGAGGATCAGGCGGCCGGACAACCGATCCCACCCGAGCGGACGTCGACGGGAGCGAGGAGCGGCGTGTGCAGAAGCCGTGGCTCCGCACCGTCCGTCTTCACGTCGGGACCGGCCACGAATCGGAAGGTCAGCACGTCGGATCCTCCCGGCGACAGCTCGACGCGATGGGTGACCGAGAGACGACCGTCGTCCTGCGCATCGACGGATGCGACGGGCGCGCCGTCGAGCGTCACGCCGCCGGCGAACCAGCCGCGCGGCGTCACGACCGTCACCGTGGGCGCGATGTTTCCCGCCTTCACGCCGTAGGCCCCGCCGCCGGTGACACTGAGGGGCAGCGACGACGCATCCGCCGCCGCCAGGGTGTTCCCCAGGTCGACCACCACCTCGACCTCCCGCAGGCCGTCGGCGCGACAGACACCCGAGCGGGTCTCCAGCCCGACGGTCAGGTAGGGCGTGAGCTTGCCTCCGGTGGCATCGTTGAAGTACACGGCGAACGCATCCGGACCGGCCGCGTCGAGGCGGGCGAGCGGACCGGCGAACGCCGTGCCGGCGAGAACCGCCTGCTGCTCCGCGTCGCGGTCCCAGATCGAGATGCGCCCCTCCTCGACGACGCCGGCGAGCGCGGTGACCAGCGTCAGCGGGCGTGCGCGCTCGGTCACCGCCGCGAAGACGGCCCCCGCGGCATCCGCGAAGTACCGGCTCTGCGCGTCCTGATCGAGGGTGCGGTACGGCTCGACGAGCAGCCGGTCGATCGCGTTCGACTGATCGAGCGCACCCGATCGCGTCTCGACGGGGCCGACCGCCTTCAGGATCGCTGCGAGGACGACGGGGTCCATCGACACCACGACATCCGGGGCCGACCCGCCCGATCTCTGCCACCACGCGGCGGCGAGGTTCGCCGTGACACGGAAGTCCGCGGTCATCGACGTGTTCTGCACGTACCGACCGATGCCGTCCCCGAGCGCTCGGACCTCGGCGGCAGGCACGGCGGCGAGCGGCTTGTCGGACGGCGAGAAGTCCGACGAGTCGCGCTGGGCTTCGAGCGAGAGCATGCCGTCCCTCGCCCGGAGTTCGAGGAACGTCCCGGTGATGCCGCCGCCGGTACGCAGTTCGGCGGTGTTCTGGAGGACGATGAGGATGCGACGGTCGCCGTCGGCCCCGAGCATCGCCGGGACCAGCTCGGCAGCCTGCGCGGCTCCGTCCATCGCCGTCCGGAGATCGTCGACGGCATCGGTCACGCGCTCGACGCCGTCGGCGAGCCGGGGGATCAGGGCGGTACGGTCGATGCCCGCCAGATCGCGCGCGATGTCGTCCTGCGTGGCGGCCGCCCGACTCAGCGCCGGGGCGTCCTCGCGCAGGGCGTGGACCGCGGCGGGGGCGTCGGCATCCGTCAGCCGCCGCGCCGTCTCGAACATCGTCGGCGCGACCTCCTCGCCCATTCGGACGATCGCGGTCGCCGCGCGACGCGCCGCCGAGAGATTCGCCCCCACCCCCGGGATCGCTTCGGCGGCGGACCAGACCGGATCGTCGGGGATCGCCGGCGCGATCTCGGCGACGAGTCGGGATGCCGCGCGTTCAGCTCCGTCGATGTCGCCCTCGGCGACGGCCGTCGTGGCGACGGCGGCATCCTCCGTCGCAGCGGTCAGGGCCTGCTGCAGGTCCCAGGCGGATCGCCCGACATGGACGACGGCGACCACGGCGCCGAGGAGGAGGAGAGCGCCGGCGACCCAGAGGAGTCGACGGCGCCTCGTCACGACTCGACCCGGCGGCGGCGAGCGATCAGGAAGAGCCCTCCGGCGACGGCGGCGGCGCCACCGACGGCGGCCGCGATGGGCCACTGCCCGCCCGTGAATGCCAGGGTTCCGGGAGTGCCGCTCGAGGCGACCCCCGTCGGCGTGGCGCACGTGTCGGAGTAGCCCGGGTAGGCCAGCGGCACGGCGATGCTCTCGTCGCCGACGCGCAGCTGGGCGGTCACGGCCCCCGTGGTCCACGCGGCTGCGTCGTCGCGCGGGGTCCACTGATCGCCGGAGCGTATCCAGCCGGGAAGGGCCTCGACGGTGCCGTCGCCGTCGACCTCGACGCCCGGCCAGAGCACGGTGCCGTGCCCTTCACCGGCGTCGTCCACCGTGAGCGGCACCGAGAGCTGGTGACCGTCCCCGAAGATGACGAGCTCGGCGGACGGCGCCGACGCGGTACGTGCAGCCGCCGATGCATCCACACGGACGATCGAGTAGTCGATCGCCGGTGCCTGGTGGACGCACAGCGACTGCACGACCGACCCGTTCAGTCCCGACTCGTCGGGAGTGTTCGGGACGTACGACCCGTCGGCCGCGAATGCCGGTGCCGAGCCGGCACCGACGATGACGGCGCCCACGATCGCGGCACGCCAAAGTTCCCCCCACATGTCTGCCTCCCCAAAGGCGACGAGGCGGCGCCTCGGATGGGCGCTCGCTCGTTCTTCAGCCGCCACGTTACCGCCGGTGCCGCCGGCGGACCTCCCGTGTTCTGCCCCGCAACCCCCTAATCCTCCTCCCTACTTGTCCCCCATCTGGGGGACAGGAGATTAGGTTCGTCCCCCTATTGGTGGACACCGTCGTCACCTGTAGCGTCTCCGATATCGCCGCCGCAGAGGCTTTGGGGAGTCGACACGGCACATGGCGGCAGCAGATGGAGTGGGGGCGAGCTTGGGGGCCGTACCCATATCTGCCTGGGCTCTTCGTACGTCTTCGTTCGCGCATCGAACTCGTGCGAAGAGCCCTTACTCCGCACACCGTATGGGGCGGTGGGCGGGGTTTTCTGGGGGAAGAGAAAGAGGGTGCGCCGAGGGGTCGGTGCATCGAGCGGTGTCGCTGGGGGGCGGCGCCGCACACGGGGAATCGCGGATCGGATCCGCACATCGGGGGACGCGAGCCACACTTGCGTCGATGTTTTTCGGGGGATGGAACGTTCATGGGGACAGAACGGAACAGGGGTGCGCGTCTGCGTGACGCGCTCGTCGATCCGACGAGACCATCGGTGCGCGAGGCACTCCGGGGCCCGCGTGATCGCCGCCGGAGCCGTGGCCGCACCACGGTCTCCGGCGGCATCACCCCGACCGCGAGGGCGGTCCGCTGATGCACATGCGCCTTGTTGCGCCCGCGCCGCACTCCGCAGCTGTCGCTGAGCGCCGCACCCCGTCGCCGGCATCGCCCGTCGCCCCGTACCCTGCTGAGGGCCTGCGCGAGCGCTCGACGCCCGGCGGTCTGACGCCCGGCGCCCTCCTGGAGCATGCCGACGCGGCACACTGGCGCGTCGCCGTCGTCGGCGGCTCACCCGCCCAGCGCGAGGAGCTTCACCGGCGCATGGTCGCCGACCGACCCGGCGTGGCCCTCATCGGCCACTTGACGCCGGTGCACACCGCGATCCGATCGCGGGAGACCTCCCTCGACATCGCCGAACAGATCCGGCACGCCGAGGCCGACCGCGTGGTCGTCTGCCTGCAGACGCACCGGCAGACGGACTGGATCGGCACCTACGGCGAACTGACGGGCGCACGCGCCCTGATCGCTGTGGACGCACTCGGCGATCTTCTGACCGATCGAGTCCCGCGCATCCTTGCCGACGGCGCGCGCGGACGACTCGACAAGATGTGGCGGCTCGCGCTCGAGCCGAAGCGATGGGCGAAGCGGTACCTCGTCGAGGGACCCCCGGCCTCCCAGGCCGTCCGCCGATCCTCGGCTCCTCATGACGCGTGAACCGTCACCCGCACGCGGGCACGGCCGGACCTCCCCCCCCCGTCCGTCCGTGCCCGCCTGGTGGATCAGCCGGCGCGGCCCGAGCGCCGGCTCTTCCACGACCGCTCTGCCGCCTGGGCGCGCCACGGACCGTCAGCCCGCGACGCACCGCGGCGCCCGGCGCTGAGCGGGATGCCCCAGCTCAGCGACCGCAGCGCGCAGCGCCTCGCTCAGCGACGGCAGCGCCTCGCTCAGCGACCCGAGCGCGTCACCGTCTGCGCGTTCGCGAGCGCGGGTGCGCCCGGGTCGCGCAGGATCGCCACGATCTGATCCTGTTGCGCGGCCGTGAGCGTGCGCGAGACGGGCAGGGCGAGCGTGCGATCGGCGAACCGCTCCGACCCGGGAAGCCCGTCGGGAGGTGTCAGCGCACGGTACGGCGCGTGGCGGTGGATCGCCGAGCCGCCCCGTCGCACGGCGATGCCGGCGGCGGCGAGCGCGGCGAGCAGTCCGTCGCGGTCGACCGGATACGCGTGCTCGACCTCGACCCAGAACGATCCGACGTTGCCCGTTCCCCACGCGGGGTCCGCCGCGAGACGCAGCCCCCGCACGTCCCGGAGCCCGTCGCGGTACCGGTCGGCGATCTGCCGACGGCGGCGCACGATCTCGGGCAGGCGACCGAGCTGGACGATCCCCACGGCGGCCTGCAGGTCGGTCAGGCGCGAGTCCCCACCCACCTCCCGGTACTCCTCCGCGGGCGGCACCGAGCCGGGACGCGGATCGGCGGACGGGGTGATCATGCCGTGCTCGCGCAGCCGCCGCGCCCGCGCCGCCCAGGCAGCGTGCGTCGTGGTGAGCATGCCGCCGTCACCCGTCGTCAGGATCGCGCGGCCGTCGAACGACCAGGTGGCGATCTCGGCCGCGGCACCGACGGGGCGGCCGCGACAGGTCGAGCCCACACCGCCGGCGGTGTCCTCGATGACGACGATCCCGAGCGGGTCCGTGACGTCGCGGATGCGCTGCAGGTCGACGGGAGAGCCCCCGTGGTCCGCGACGATGACCGCGGTCGTCGTCGGGGTGAGGGCACGCTCGACCGTGGCAGCGGTCGCGGTCCCGGTGACCGGATCGACGTCGGCGAACACCGGTGTCGCCCCCACCGAGCGCACGGCGTTCGCGGTGGCGATGAATGCCAACGACGGGACGACGACGTCCTCGCCGGGCCGCACCCCTGCGACGAGCAGGGCGAGATGCAGGGCGTCGGTGCCGTTGGCGGTCGCAACGGCGTAGTTCGCGTCGACGAGACCGGCGAAGTCCTGCTCGAAGCGCGCCACCCTCGGGCCCTGCCCCACCCAGCCGCTCGCGATGACCTCGGCGACCGCGTTCAGCTCGGCCTGGCCCAGCCAGGGGGCGTCGACGCCGATCTCCCACTCAGCCATGGTGGGCCCGCCCGTGGCGGCGCGACCGGCTCATGCCGCCACCTCGGCAGAGGAGCGGGCGTGCGGGATAGGATGCGGCGCACCGAAGGCCGCCAGGCTGCCCGCGGCGGCGTCGAGGATCGACAGCACCCGGAGCCCGGACGCGCCACTCGTGCGCGAGGCGCGCTTCTCACGGATCGCGGCGGCGAACTCGCTCACGACGAGCGTGAGCGCCTCCCGCTCCTCGAGCGCCGGCGCGCGGGTCGCGCCCGCCCGGTACGGGATGCTGACCTCCCGTCGCTCCTTCGCGGTCGCGCGCGAGATCGATGCGACGTCCGCGCCGCGGTCGTAAATGGTGAGCCGCTGCTGCGTGTTCAGGTCGTCCCACACCAGGGTGTGGCGGGTGCCCCCGACCACCATGCGGCGCGTACGGGTCGGGCTCAGCCAGTTGACGTGCACGTGCGCCATCGCCCCGCCCGCGAGCGGCATCGCGAGGTGGCCGATGCACGACTTGCCGGTGTTCAACGGGTCGGATCCGTGCGCCGACACCGAGGTCGCCCGCAGGCCACCCGGCAGCACGAAGTCCATGATCGACAGGTCGTGCGGAGCGAGGTCGCGGAAGACGTCCACGTCGGGCTGCACGAGACCGAAGTTGATGCGCACGCTGTCGATGAACAGGATGTCGCCGAGCTCGCCGCTCGCGATCAGCTCACGCATCTTCATCACCGCGGGCGTGTAGCAGGACGTGTGGTCGGCCATCAGCACGAGGCCGCGTTCGGATGCCCGCCCGACCATCTCCTCGCCGCGCTGCTGGGTGTCGGCGAGCGGCTTCTCGACCAGCACGTGCTTGCCGGCCTCGAGCGCGGCCATCGCGATCTCGTGATGGGTCGATGCGGGCGTCGCGATCGCGATGGCGTCGATCTGCGGGTCGGCCAGCACGGAATCGAGCTCGGGGACGACCCGGGCACCGCCCACGGCGTCCGCGGCGCGGCGCGCGCGGTCGATGTCGAGGTCGCAGATGGCGGCGAGGCTCCACTCACGGCTGGCACGCAGCGTGCGCGCCAGGGTCGGCCCCCAATATCCCGCGCCGATCACGGCGACATTCAGTCGTCTCTTCACTTCGTCCCCCGGATTCCCCCCACGGATCACGCTCCCCACGAGCGCCCCCCGACGGCTGCTGCCGTCCACCGGTGGGGGCGATCGCCGCCGCACCGGTGTCGTCTCGCGGCGACCCTCCGAGGGCCGTCCGCGATGTCATGTGCCCGCACTGCGGTCGCCGAGCGAGCGCAGAGCTGCGGAAGTGTTTCGGAGCGCTCCGTCGATCGGATGGCGACGCGCGGCGCTCGCAGGACCGGGGCGGCGTACGGCGTCCGGACGGCCGTGGCAAGGCGCGGTCGCGCGGTGGTCGCACGCGCGTCGATGCGCGTCGGACCCGTCCGGTGTACGCCGATTGTCCCCGCAGTCCCCATGCTCTCCCCCACAACGCTCACACCCCGAGCAAGAGGTGCGGACGGTAGACCGGCGCCGTCGACGATCCCACTCGTCGCCGTTGTGCTCGCCTCCCCAGGCGGGCACGACCGGTGTCCCCGCGGCTATGAAACCAGACGGGGGCGGCGGGCACAAGGCGACCCGCTCTGTGAATCCCGTGGGTGTTCAGCCCCACCCGCCGAGGTAGGCGGCGACATCGGGCTCGCCGACCAGCGCGCGCACCGCGTCCGCGGTCTCCGTCGTGCGGGGGAACAGGTCGTCCCGCTGCCAGCGTGCCTCGCGCGCCGCGGCCCGGAGGGAACGGATGCGGAGGAGCACCGCGCCGTCCTCACCGGTGAGACTCGCGACGCCGAGGCCCTCCTGGGCGACCCGCTCCACGACCGCGTGAAGGCCCGCGCCCGCGCGGACCGGTCGCACGATCTCGAGGTGCAGCCGCACCCGATCGAGCACGCCGCGCCCTGCGGCCAGGTCCGCGGCGTCGACGGCGGCGGATCCGGGCACCGCCGCCACGACGGAGTCGACGCTCACGAACGCGGCGGCTTCCGAGGCGCCCTCCGGCGCGGTCACGGCGATGTCGACCCGCGTGGTCGGCAGCCCGCGCGGTCGCGAGCCCGGCACCGGGATCAGCTCCGACAGCAGCATCGCCTCGGCGTTCCGGTCCGCCTGGCCCGTCCCCTCGCGCGCACCCGCATCCGGACCGTCGTGCCACGCCACCGCGGACGGCACGTGCGCGAGCACCGCTCCCCGCAGCCACGCGCGGTATGTCCACTCCCAGTCCTCCCCGCCGTAGGCCCGGAATGACTCGTCGAAGCCGCCGGCGGCCGCGAACATCGTCCGCGAGCACGCGAGCACGGCGCCGATCGTATGCCGGTAGCTGCGGTCGTCGGCGTCGAGCAGATCGCGCGACCACCGGTAGGCGTCGGCGAGCCACGCGGGCTCGGGGAGCTCCCGCCCCGCGACGACCCCGCGCACGTCGGCGACGGCGGGAGCGTCCGCGAGGTCGGCGTGGCGCCGTCGCCCGACCGCGACGACGTCCGGGGCGAGCCCCGGCATCCGCGTCAGTTCTCGGACGAAGCCGGGCTCGGGGACCGTGTCGGCGTCGAGGAAGACGAGCACCTCCCCCGTCGCGTGCGCCGCACCGAGGTTGCGCACCGCGGCGAGGCGGAATCCCTCGTCGGCCTGCCGGACGAGCCGGACGCCCGCCGGCACCCGCGGCGGCACGGCCGAGCCGTCGTCCGCGACGATCACTTCGAGGCGGTCGCGGGGGTGGTCCTGGCCGGCGAGGGCCGCGAGGCACCGCGCCAGCTGCGCGGGCTGCTCGTAGTGCGCGACGACGACCGAGACGGTGGGTGTCGCCTCCCGTCCGTCCAGCAGGTCCCAGCGGTTGCCCGGCAGGGCGATGCCCTCCGGCATCAGGCCGCCCACCAGGCGAGGTACGACGCGGCGACGTCGTCGAGCGTCGGCGCGAGCGAGGCACCCGGAGCCAGCCGCGTCGACGTCGGATCGAGCCAGGCGTCCACGAGGCGGGCGGCGAGCTCGTCGGGGGCGTAGCGGGCGAGCGTGCCGGGGCGGAGCGCATCCATCTCGGCGGCGTAGCGCGAGTCGACGACCAGCGGGCGGCGGCCCGCCTCGACCCAGTCCAGCATCGACCGCGAGGCCGACACGTGCTCGTGTGCCGCGAGGGGGATGCCGGGGGCGAGCAGCTCGGCGGCGAAGGCGTCGTCGCCCAGGAATCCGGTGACCTCGAACGCGACGCCGAGCTCGGCGGCATCCGCCCGCAACCGGACGACGTCCTCCTCGTGGCCGCGCGACGGCGCGCCGATCGCGCGCACCGCGACGTCGCCGACGTCCTCGCCCCGGCGGAGGAGCTCGTCGGCGGCCCGGGCCGCCGCGACCACGGCGGGACGGTGACCCTTTCCGGGGTAGACGAAGCCGGCGATGAGGACGCGCAGGTCGCGCGTCGCCTCGCCGGGGCGCGACGGCGGGATGCCGGTGCGCGCCCCGAGCGCGATCGCCTCGGCGCGGGTGACCCCGGGCAGGAACTCGTCCATGAGCAGTTGCTCGTGACGACTGTTGACGGCGACCCGGCTGGCTGCGGCGACCATCCGCGCGTAGGCGGCGCGGCGGCGCTCGAACATCGTGCCGTCGGAGGGCTGGGGCACGTCGTGGAGCGTGAGCGTCAGCCGCATCCGCTCGGCCCAGCGTTCGACGACGTCGGCGGCGTCCTCGGGTGTCCTGCCGAAGAGGCGGTCGGTGGCGTGGAGGTGCACGCGCGCACCCGCGTCGAGCCCGGCGAGCGCCCGGTCGCCGGCGGCGACGTCCGCGACGCGCACCGTCCGCGCGCCGGGACGGAGGGCCCCGACGGCGCGGGCGACATCGTCGCCGTACCGCGTGACACCGTGCCCCTCCGGACCGAGGACGAGCAGGAGCGGAGGCGCGGAGATCACCCGGCATGGTTATCCGTCCGGGGGAGCGAGGTCAAGCCCCCTCGATCCGACGCCTGATGCGCCTACGGTCGGGGCGTTCCCGCGCACCCACTTCTCGGTCGGCGCGACGCCGTCAAAGGGAGAACAGTGGACACGAGCACGCCGATCGTCGCCCCCGCGGGTGCGGAGAGGACCGGAGCGATCAGGATCGTCTCGGTCCCCGCCGGCCACCCGTACGTCCGGCAGACGACGGCGGATCCGTGTGTGAGTGTGCTCCCCGACCCCATCGCCCCCGGAGCGGACCCCGCGGTGTGGTGGCCGCCCGCCGCCCTCGACCCGACCTGGATCCGTGCGCACGCCGATGCCGCATCGCTCCTCCACATCCACTTCGGCACCGAGTCGTTCCCGCCCGGACACCTGACCGCGTGCCTCGAGGCCGCCCACGCCGTCGGCTGGCCCGTCGTCTACACGCTGCACGACCTCGAGCACCCGCAGCTGACCGACGACTCCGGCTACCTCGCCCAGCTCGACGAGCTCGTGACGGGCGCCGACGCGGTCACGACCCTCACGGTCGGCGCCGCCCGCGCGGTGCGCGAGCGCTGGGGCCAGCACGCGACCGTCATCCCGCATCCGTCGGTCCTGCCGCGATCCGCCGCGATCGAACCGGCACTCGGTGCGGGCCGCGTCGTCGGCGTGCATCTGAAGGACCTCCGGCCGAGCGTCGACGGACCGGGCACGGTCCGGGCGCTGGAGGCCGCGCTCACCGCCCTGCGCGACGCGGGCCACGACGTCCGCGGCGAGGTGCGTCTGCACCATCGGGTGCGGGACGCGGATGCCGCAGCCGAGGTGCGCGCGCTGTGCGCGGCATCCGCTGTCCTCGACCTCGTCGAGCACGAGCGTCTCGCCGACGACGAGCTGTTCGCGGCCCTCGCGAGCCTCGACGCGTGCGTGCTGCCCTACCGGCACGGCACGCACTCGGGATGGCTCGAGCTGTGCTGGGACCTGGGCGTCCCGGTCGCCGCCCCGCGGATCGGGTTCTTCGCCGAGCAGCACGCCGACGACACGGTCGCCTCGTTCGCGCCCGGCGACGCCGCGGAGCTCGCGCAGGCCCTCGCCGGCCTGTGGGTCGCCCCGTCGGCGCGTCCGGCGAGCGCCGCGCGCGACGCCCTCGTCGACGAGCGCCGGGCGCTGCGCACCGTGACGGATGCCGCGATCGCCGAGCGTCACGCGGAGCTCTACCTGCACCTGCTCGAGAGCCGCACCGCGTGAGCGCCCGTCCGCTCCGCATCGTCGTGATCGCGCCGCTGCGCTTCCCGATCCGGCGCCCGCACGCGGGCGGTCTGGAGTCCGCCGTCTGGGCCGAGGTCGACGCGCTCCGCCGCCGCGGGCACGAGGTGACCTTCATCGCCCCCGAGGGGTCGGACTTCCTGCCAGACGAGGCGGCGTTCCGGCTGCCGCCGGTGGTGTGGCCGGGCGATGCCGCACCGACCGACAAGACGTGGCCCGAGAGCTACCACCGCGAGAGCGCCCCGGCGCTCGACCGTGCGCTCAGCGGGATCGCCCGCCATCCCGAGCGGTACGACGTGGTCTCGAACCACTGCCTCGACCCCCTGCCGCTGCGCCGCGCGAACACCCTCGGCGTGCCGATGGTGACGACCCTGCACACGCCGGTCGAGGCCGCCGCCGTGGCCGCCCACGTCGCCGCGGGAGGGGCGGGGTCACGGTTCCTCGCGGTGAGTTCGCACACGAAAGGGCAGTGGGATGCCGCGGGTGTGCCCTCGCAGCTGTTGCCGAACGGCGTCGACCCGGCCGCGTGGCCGCTCGGTCCCGGGGGCGACGACCTCGTGTGGTTCGGCCGGATCGTCCCCGAGAAGGCTCCCCATGTCGCCGTCGAGGTCGCGCGCCGGCTCGGTCGCCGCCTCGTCATCGCCGGCCGGATCGGCGACGAGTCGTACGCGCGCGAGGTGCTCCTGCCGAGCGTCCACGGCGCGGTCGAGTACGCCGGCGAGCTCTCGCCCGGACCGCTCGCGGAGCTCGTCGGGCGGAGCGGTCTCGCCCTCGCGACCCCCGCCTGGGCCGAGCCGTTCGGGCTGGTCGGACCCGAGGCGCTCATGTGCGGCACACCGGTGGTGGGGTTCGCGGTCGGCGGCGTTCCCGAGATCGCGGCCGCGACGATGGGGATGCAGCTCGTGGCGCCCGGCGACGTCCTCGCGATGACCGAACGGGCCGCGGCCGTGCTGCCGAGCGGGAAGGATGCCGCGTTCCGTGCCGTCGTGCGCGAGACGGCGGAGCGCCGGTTCTCGCTCGACGCGCGCATCGACGCCCTCGAGGCGACGTTCGCCCGGATGCTCGCGACGGAGACCGCCGCGTGACCGGGCGGACGCCCCGGCTCGGCTGGTACGTGCACCACCACGGCCGCGGGCACCTGACCCGGCTGCTCGCGATCGCACCGCACCTGGATGCCGAGGTCGACGCCGTCAGCAGCCTCGCGGCGCCCGCGGGCCTGCCGTCCGGCTGGACCTGGACCGTGCTCGACCGCGACGACGACGGCGGCGCGCCGATCGACCCGACGGTGGACGGGATGCTGCACTGGGCCCCGATCGGGCACGTCGGGCACCGCACCCGGCTCTCGGTCATCGCCGCCGCGGCGGCGGAACGGCACTGGGACGGGATGGTCGTCGACACCTCGGTCGAGGTGACCCTGCTCGCGCGCCTGCTGGGGCTGCGGACCGTCGTCGTCACGCAGCCGGGGCATCGCATCGACCGGCCGCACCTGCTGGGATTCGCCGCCGCCGACACCGTGATCGCACCGTGGGCCCGCGGCATCCTCTCGCCCCCGCATCTCGAGGCGCTCGGCGACAAGGTCGTGCACACGGGCGGGATCAGCCGTTTCGCCGCGCGCGTCGCGAACGGGCCGCGCTCGGACGAGGTGGTGCTGCTCGCGAGCGGGGGGACCGTCGGACCGGCCGCGATCCGGGATGCCGAGAAGGCCACCGGCCGGCCGTGGCGGGCGCTCGGGGGCGGCGCGTCGGCCGACGATCCGTGGCCGGTGCTGACGACCGCGGGCGTCGTCGTGTCGTGGGCCGGCCAGAACGCGGTCGCCGATCTGGCGGCGGCCCGGGCGTCGGCGATCGTGATCCCGCAGGACAGGCCGTTCGACGAGCAGCGCGAGACGGGGCGCGCGCTCCGGCGCGCGAACCTCGCGCAGGTCGAGGACTCGTGGCCGACAGCGGCGCAGTGGCCCGACCTGATCGAGCGGGCGGCGACCGCGCGGCCGGAGTGGGAGCGCTGGGAGGTCGCGGGGGCGCCCCAGCGCGCCGCCGCCGCGATCACCGACACGATGCGCGGTCGGCGATGAGCGTCGCCGTCGTGAGCCTGTGCTCGAGCCCCCGGCTCGCGCACCTGCGGGTGCAGTTGCGGGCCCTCGCCGGGGCACCCGACGTGCGTCGTGTCGTGGTGTGGATCGGGGACGAGGAGCCGCCCGTCCTGGACGCCGAGACCGTGCTCCGGGTCCCGCCCGGCGCGGACGGACTGCGCCTCGCCGCCGCCCGGAACGCGGGCGCGGCCGCCGCCGACGGCGCCGACCTGCTCGTCTTCCTCGACGCGGACTGCGTGCCCGGCCCGGATCTCGTGCGTCGCTATCGGGAGGCCGCCGTCCGTCACCCGGACGCCGTGCTGTGCGGGCCGGTGACGTACCTCGCCGAGGGGGTGTCGGCATCCGACCCGGCGGAGCTCGCCGCGCTCACCTCCCCCCACCCGGCGCGGCCGATGCCGCCGGACGAGGCGGAACGGACCGCGACAGCCGGCGAGTACCCGCTGTTCTGGTCGCTGTCGTTCGCGCTCTCCCCCGCGACGTGGCGACGGATCGGGGGCTTCGACGAGGCGTACGAGGGGTACGGCGGCGAGGACACCGACTTCGCGTTCCGGATGCGCGAGCGCGAGGTGCCCCTCGTGTGGACGGGTGGCGCCCACGCGTACCACCAGTACCACCCGACGACCTCGCCGCCCTGGCAGCACCTCGACGACATCCTCCGCAACGGGGCGCTGTTCGCCGCGCGCTGGGGCGAGTGGCCCATGACCGGCTGGCTCGACGCGTTCGAGCGGGCCGGCGCGGTGACGAGGGATGCCGCGGGCTGGCGCCGCGTGCCCTAGAAGCCCTCGACCGCAGCCGTCCAGGGTGACGTTGATGGAGTACCGGAGGGAGCGCACAGCGCGACCCTACGCCGGGATGGCCACGCGCGACAGCATCCGATCGACGGCCGCCCGGAGGTCGTCCGCCACCGGCGCGGGGGCGAAGCGGTCGACTCCTGCGGCGGCGCGCGTCGCCCGTCGGCGGGCGGCGCCCGGGTCGTCGAGCACGGTGGCGAGCGCGGCCGCGAGGGCCTCCGGGTCGGCGGGCGGCACCATGAGGCAGTCGGCGCCATCGGTGCAGAAGTCATCGAATCCGCTGCCGGAGGTCACGACCAGCGGCGCCCCGGCGGCCATCACCTCGACGGCCACGTTGCCGAAGCCCTCCCACCGCGACGGGCACATCACCACGTCGGCGGCCGCGATCGCGCCGTACAACTCGTCGCCCGACACGTGCCCGAGGAACGTCACCCGGTCGCGCACCGCGGACGGCACCCGGTCGAGGAGGGCCGCCCGCGACGGCTCGAAGCGGTCGTCTCCCCCGGCACCGGCCAGCACGAGGCGGGCGGTGGGATGCCGCCGCGCGACGCGCGCGAAGGCGTCGACGCCGTCGACCACGCCCTTCCGCCGCTCGGCTCGCCCGAGGAAGAGGACGATCGGACCGTCCCGCTCGGGCCAGCCCGCCGGCGGCCTGCGCGTCGCAGCCGCGTGCCGCACCACCGCGACGTCGATGCAGTTGCGGACGACCTCGACCCGCGGCATCCGTCCCCAGATGCGCTCCGCCCGGTCGGTCATCGCGTGCGAGATCGCGACGATCCCGGCCGAGCGGCGCACCTGCCGCGCCTCGAGGCGACTCTGCAGCATGACCGCCGGACGACTCGATGCCGGGAGGTCGGTGAGCCGCAGGCCCGAGATCTCGTGCGCGAGGTCCACGCCTGTTGCGAGGTTCGTCACGAGCCGGGCGTCGCGCGGCAGCAGCGCACCGAGCCCCATCCACTCCGGCACGAAGACGCGGTCGTAGGCGTCCGCCAGGTACGCCCGCCGCAGGGCACGGGGGCGATGCAGGAGCGCCGCGAGCCGCGGCATCCCCCCGGTCCGGTGGACGACCAGGCGACGGATGCCGGGAGTCGCCCGCGCGCCGACGGGAGGGTCCGTGAACACCACGAGGTCGATCTCGGCGCCCTGCGCGGCGAGGGCGGGCAACAGGGCGGCGTAGTGCCTGCCGATGCCGCCGGTGTACGACGTCACGCCGGCGTACTCCGTCGTGGCGACGAGCCAGCGCTCGGTCACCGGTATCGCCTCGGCACCGTCCAGTGCCGACCGAACTCCGTGTTGAAGGACTCCGGGTGGAACGGGCTGTCGCCACCGGCGGGGAAGCTCGTCAGTTCGCCGAAGACGATGCGGCCGTCGACGTCGTACAGGTCGACGCGCACGAAGTCGGTGTCCGCACCGAGCGCCTCGGCGACGCGGATCATCTCGTCGAGGCCCGCCGGCCGCGGCGGTGTCGGATCGGCCCACGGCGGACCGCCGCTCAGCGGCAGATGGGTCCAGTCGCGGTCGAAGAAGTCCTGCGTGCGACCGGCGAAGCGCCCCGCATCCACTTGCACGTACTGCACCCGACCGTGGAACACGAAGAGCTTGAGGTCGTCGGGGATGCGGTCCGTCGCGCCGCCGAGCATCTCCTCGACGATGATCCGCCGCGGCACCCGGCCGTAGACCCACTCCCGGTTCGGACCCTGCCCGTAGAGCTGCGAGAGCCAGTCCGTCGCGAGGCGCACGAGATGCTCCCGCGGGGCGTGCTCGGGCCGGACGTGGCGGTAGACCCAACTGCCGTCCTCGGGCAGGCGCGCGTCCACCGGCGCCGACGGCGAGACGATGATCGCCGCCCCACTCCCGTGCGTCGGTTTCAGGACGAACGCGTCGGGCAGCTCCGCCGTCAGCAGCTCGGTCGGCGAATCGAACACGGCGGCATCGGGCAGGTACTGCGCGCCGACACGATCGGCGACGTAGTCGCGCACCGCCGCCTTGTCGGCGAAGGTGACGACGAGGGGCCGATGGTCGCGGAGCATCTTGTAGCGGACCTTGTCGCGGAAGGTGACCGGATGCCGCGTCCGCCACAATCGCCAGCCGCGGACGAGGCGGCTGCGCTCCCGCAGGCGTGCGCGTCTCAGAACGACTCCTCGTACCAGGGGTCGTCTTCTTCGTACGGGTACTCGCCGACCGTCTCGGGCGGGTGCACGAGACGGTCGTTGCGACTGAGGAGGTCCATGACGGCGGCTTCGTCGTCGAGGTCCGCAGCGGCACCGGAGTGCGGCGTCGTATAGAGCTGGCTCGCGGGACCGATGAGCATCGACGAGACAGCCGGGCCCTCCGGAGTCGCGATGGGCACCGTGATGAGGTCGGAGGCCTTCTGCTCGGCGAGGGTCTTGGCGTAACGCAGCACCGCGTCGGCGATCGCGCCCGTCGTGACGACGTATCCGTCGGAGTAGTGCAGCTCGAGCATTGCTCGATGGTGCCCGCCATCGGTCGAGGTTCGAGGGGGGTCGCGCCTCCGGCATCCGTCTCTTACACTGCGGCGCTGCGAGGTGATTCGTCCATCACAGTCGCCGGCCGCTCGCAACCCCCTGCCGCGGCCGTCCTTCGCGGCGGAGCGTGTGGGCATGAGCGAATCCGACGACATGGGAACGGACTCCCCCCACGGTGGTTCCGCCGCGTCGCCCGCGACGGCCGCCGAACCGGACGAGCCGAATCGGCACGGCGTGGCGAAGCTCCCGCCCACCGGCCGTTGACGCCGGCCTCAGCGGCCCGGTGATCCCCCGTTTCAGACGGGTGGGAGTGTCGACTTCCGTCATCGGTCCTCGTCCTCACCGTGGGCGAGGCGGATGCGGCGACCCTCGTCGATGTCCTTCTGCTCCTTCGCGGCCTGCTTGTCGGACTTCCGCGTGTCGCGGGCCGGCAGCTGGATGTCCTCCTCGGCGGCGATGCCGCCCTGCAGCTGGCGGCCCCGTTCGAGCTCGGCGTCGAACTCCGCGCCGAACAGCAGCACGTTGTTGGCGATCCACAGCCACAGCAGGAACACGATGACGCCGGCGAGTGAGCCGTAGGTCCGGTCGTAGTTCGAGAAGTTCACGACGTAGAAGGCGAACCCGGTGGTGGCGATGATCATCACGACGATCGCGATGAGCGCGCCGATGCTGATCCAGCGGAACTTCGGCTGCTTCGCGTTGGGGGTCGCGTAGTACAGGACCGCGACGAGGAACACGACGACGAAGAGCATGACGGGCCACTTCGCGATGTTCCACGCGAGCAGCACGCCGTCGCCGAGGCCCACCGTCTCCCCGATCGCTCGGGCGACGTCGCCCGAGAGGACGAGACCGAGCGCGACGAGGGCGAGCGAGACCACCGCGACGAGCGTCACGAGCAGCTGCATCGGGCGCAGCTTCCAGAACGGGCGCCCCTCCTCGATCTCGTAGATCCGGTTCATCGCCCGGGAGAAGGCCCCGACGTACCCCGAAGCCGACCACAGCGCCACGACGATGCCGAGCACGAGCGCGAGTCCCGCACCGGGCGACGACGCGATCTGCTGGATCGGGCCCTCCAGCGCGCTCGCCGTGTCGGAGGGCGCGACATCGCGCACGATGCCGAGCACCGCGTCGGCGGCCGCCTGCCCCTGTCCCACGACGCCGAGCAGCGAGAAGATCGCGATGAGGGCCGGGAAGAGCGCGAGCACCCCGTAGTAGGTGAGGCCCGCCGCGGCATCCGTGCACTGGTCCGCGCTGAACTCGCGGATCGTCTTGCCCAGGACGTACTTCCACGACCGCTTCTTCACGTCGCCGACGGAGTCGGGCTTGCGCGACGCCTCGGGGTCGGGCGCGTCGGTGCGTGTCGTCTGCGTGGTGTTCTGCTCGGCCATGGTGGTCCTCCCGGTCGGAGGTCACCCTGCGGCCGACACGGTCCGGTTCAGAGGGGGTTGCACGCGGCCCCGGTTCGTGGCATTGCGTCAGCGGTGGAACGGGCAGCGCGCGCCGCCCGTCGATCCCGCGGTCCGGACGCGGCCGCCCGAACGGGGTTTCGTCGGCATCCGTCGCTCGTTCACCTCGAGTCCTGCGGGCAGGATCGCCAGGCGGGGGTCGCTCAGAGCGCTGATGGATGCCGCGAGCCCCGCGATCGCGAGCTTCTCGCCCGGGCAGCGGTGCCCTGTCGCGACGTCCGCACCCCCGTGCGGCACGAACGCGGTGATCGCCTCGTAGTCGTCGACGCCGACGAAGCGCTCGGGATCGAAGACGTCGGCGCGCTCCCACGACCCCTCGTCGGTGTCGGTGCCGAGGATGTCGAGCACGATGCGCCCGCCGGCGCGGACCGTACGACCGTCGACCTCGATGTCCTGCGTCGCGAAGGCCGGCAGCATCGGGACGAACGGCGACGTGCGGCGGATCTCCTGTGCGAACGCGGTCGCGAGCGGGCCGTCGACGAGCGATCCCCGCGCGGCGACCTCCGCGGCGATGCGCTCGCGCCATTCCGGGTGCTCCTGCAGCCGCTTCGCGGCGAAGGCGGTGAACCGGGCGACGGCGATCATCGGGCGGAAGCTGTTCTGCAGTTCCACCCCCGCGAGGCGAGCGGGCAGCAGCTCACCGGCGCTGTCGCGGTGCCCTGCCCAGGCGGCCAGCGCGGTTCCCGGGTGCGCGTCGAGGCGGCCTGCGCGCACGGCGCGGATGAGACGCTCGGCGTGGCGGTCGGACCACCGCCGGTTCAGAGCGGCGAGCAGGTACTCCGGGGAGTACGGCACACCGAATCCGTCGACGATCTGCGCCTGCCGGCGCGCCCATCGCGTCTTCGCCTCGCCGGTTCCCGGCAGTCCTGCCCACCGCATGATCGCGCGACCCAAGGCTCCGACGGCCGCGTCGTACGCCGACCGTTCGCCACCGGCGATCCACGCGTCGACCTCGTGCCGCCACTCGCGCTCGAGGTGCGGGCGCAGCCGGGCGACCTGCTCGTCCTCGTACAGCGCGGAGACGAACGTCGCCTTGCGGTGCCGGTGCTCGTCGCCGTCGAGGCTGTGCACCGAGTCGTGCCCGAAGAGGGTCTCCTGAATGAACGGCGGCATGGCGCCGTGCCGTGAGACCCGGGCGTCGTCGTAGAACGCCGCGACCCCCTCCGCGCCGCGCACCAGCAGGGCGTCGGAGAACAGCAGTCGCATCGGCGCCGAGCGCGCGCCGCGCGGCACGCGCTGCCAGATGCGATCGCCGAAGCGGTAGCCGCGGGTCAGGAGCGAGGCGGAGTCGTCGCGCCACGCGGGCCGCGACACGACCCCGAGCGTGGGATCCGCTGCCCGCCCAGGGCGGGTCTGCGGAGCGTCGGTCGTGGACTCAGGAGTGGTCGGCATGCTCCGACGCTCGCAGCGCGGAGCTGTGCCGGCCAGGGGCGTGCGCCCGCGGGACCCATGTGATACCCCGCGTCACTCGCAGTCGCTACGAGGGCCGTCGTCGTACCAGACGTCGAAATCCGCCGGGGAGGCGACCGCCTGACCGTGCCCTATCGGGAGGGCGTCGTTAATCCCGTTCTCAGGATCGGTCAACATCCGCCGAACCTCGCGTCCGTACTCCTGGAGGCATGCCTCACACCACGAAACCGCGCCATCTTCGGACCGCCCTCATCGCCGGCGGCCTCACGGTCGCACTCGCCGTCGGAGGGGCGACGGCGTGGGCCGCAGACCGCTTCCTCATCGAACACGTCGAGATCTCCGACGTCTCGGCATATGAGGCCGAGAACTCGGCCGTCGAGCCGACGACGTCGGCAACGAATGCGGCGGGTGCCGTCCACGGAGACACGTACTCCGACGGGGCCACGAGCGTCACCGTGTCGCAGGTCGTCACCGGTTCGGGCGACGACACCCTCACCTACTACGTCGCCGATGTGGTCCTCTCGGATGCGACCCGGTTGCGCTCCGCATTCGCGAAGGATCAGTTCGGCGAGAACATCACCGAGACCACGAGCGGGATCGCCGAGGACAACGACGCCGTGTTCGCGATCAACGGCGACTACTACGGCTTCCGCGACACCGGCATCGTCATCCGCAACGGCGTCGTCTATCGCGATTCCCCCGCCCGCGCCGGGCTGGCCTTCTACGCCGACGGAACGGTGCAGGTCTACGACGAGACGGCCACGAGCGCCGACCAGCTGCTCGCCGACGGGGTCTGGAACACCCTCAGCTTCGGCCCCGCACTCGTCGAAGACGGCGCCGTCGTGGCCGGGATCGAGGACGTCGAGGTCGACACCAACGTCGGCAACCATTCGATCCAGGGTGAGCAGCCGCGCAGCGCCGTCGGCGTGATCGACGACAACCATCTCGTCTTCGTCGTCGTCGACGGCCGCAGCGAGGGCTACAGCCGCGGAGCGACCCTCACCGAGGTCGCCCAGATCATGATCGACCTCGGCGCCGAGACCGCGTACAACCTCGACGGCGGCGGGTCGTCGACGATGTTCTTCGACGGCGAGGTCGTGAACCAGCCCTCGAACGGCGGCGAGCGCGGCACGAGCGACATCCTCTACATCGCGGAGTGAGCCGTGATCATCCTCATCCCGGCCTACGAACCCGACGTCGCCCTGACCGACCTGGTCGGCGCGCTCACGATCTCCGCTCCCGGCATCCCGATCGTCGTCGTCGACGACGGCAGCGGACCCCGCCATGCCGCCGTCTTCGACGACGTCGCGGCACTCGGGGCGACGGTCCTCGGACACGTGCGGAACCAGGGGAAGGGCGCAGCGCTGCGCACGGGGTTCCGGCACGCGATGAGCGCTTTCCCCGGACATTCCGTGGTCACGGCCGATGCCGACGGCCAGCACACGGTCGCCGACATCCTGAACGTCGGCGCGACCACCGTCGCCGCGGTCGACTCCGGCGCGCCGGTGATGGTGCTCGGATGCCGCGACACCGGCCGACGCGGCAATCCGATGCGCAGCAGGCTCGGCAACGCGGCGGCGCGGGCGACGTTCCGTCTCGCGGCGGGATGGACCCTCTCCGACACCCAGACCGGGCTGCGCGGCATCCCGCCCGTCATGCTGCCCTGGCTGCTCGCGCAGCGCGGCGACCGCTTCGAGTACGAGCAGAACGTGCTCCTGCGCTGTCACCGCGACGGGTGGGAGACGTGCGAGGTCCCGATCGAGACCGTCTACGTGGCGGGGAACGCGTCGAGCCACTTCCGCCCCCTGGTCGACACCCTGCGCGTAGGGGTGCCGCTGCTGCTGTTCGCGGCCTCGTCGCTGTTGGCGTTCGCCGTCGACACCCTGCTGCTCCTCGTCCTGACCGCGGTGACGGGAGCCTTGACCCCGTCCATCATCGCCGCCCGGGTCGTCAGCGCGACCGTGAACTTCGTCGTCAATCGGCACGTCGTCTTCCGTCGCGAGGGCACGGGTGCGCTGCGCCGCGAGGCGACACGGTACGCCCTGCTCGCCGGCGCACTGCTGGCCTCGAACGTCGCCTGGATGACGATGCTCACCGCGGCCGGGATGCCGCTGCTCGCCGCCAAGCTCGTCACCGAGGCGGCGCTGTTCACGCTCGGCTACCTCATCCAGCGGAGCGTGGTGTTCGGCCGGAACCCGCGCGCTTCCCGCCTCGAATCGGCCGTCAATGCGCCTCTTAGGAACGGTGAAGGTGCCGCCACTCGAATGGAGATCGTCACCACATCCCCACGGAGGAACCCATGACCATCGCCTCGATCTCGCTCATCGCGATCGACCTCGCCGCCGCCCTCATCCTCAGCCTGGGGCTCTACTACCGACGCCACCGCCGCCGCGACCTGGTCGTCGCCTTCCTCGGGGTCAACGTCGGGGTGATGGCCGTCGCGACCGTCCTCGGCACCGCCGAGGTCGCGCTCGGACTCGGCCTCGGGCTGTTCGGTGTGCTCTCGATCATCCGGCTCCGGTCGTCGGAGATCTCGCAGCGCGAGGTGGCCTACTACTTCGCCGCACTGGCCACAGGCCTCATGGCCGGCCTGCCGACCACCGACATCCTGCCCGTCACCGGACTCATCGCGCTGATCCTCGTCGTGATGTGGGCGGCCGACCACCCGCGTCTGCTCTCCCGCAGCCGCCACCAAGTGGTGCGCCTCGACCGTGCCGAGGCCGACGAGACCGCGCTCCGCGCCCTCGTCGGGCAGCGGCTCGGCGGAGAGGTCACCTCGCTGACCGTGCAGGAGCTGGACCTCGTGAACGACACGACCACCGTCGACGTGCGCTACCGCATCGCGGACAACGATCGTCCCGCGCCCGACTCGGCGGGGTCGCAGGTGGACGGCCGCCTCGCAGCGGGAGCGGTCCGATGAGCCCCGACGCCCTCGCCCGCTTCGACGGGGTGAGCCTCGAGGACATGGTGGCCGAGGCGGCACTCCTGGCCCGCGTCGACCGAAAGTACGTCGTGCCCCAGTCCGCACTGGGCGGCCTGCTCTCGCGGGTCGACGAGCGCACCCGCGTCCTCGACATCGGCGGCGCCCGCCGATTCGCCTACGAGTCCGTCTACTTCGATACCCCCGACCTGCTGAGCTTCCACATGGCCGCGCAGCCCCGCCGCCGTCGATTCAAGCTCCGTACCCGCACCTACGTCGACACCCACGCCGCCTACCTCGAGATCAAGACGCGCGGCGCTCGTGGGACGACGGTCAAGGAACGGTCGGAGTACGACGTCGCCCAGCGCGCCGTCCTCACCCCCGAGGCTCAGGAAGAGGTCGCCGCCGCCTTCGCCACGATCGGCGTCGACAGCGGTCGCGTCGACGAGCTGGATGCCACGCTCGTCACCCGGTACGCACGTGCCACGCTCCTCGCCCCCGACCAGTCGTCGCGGGCGACCATCGACACCGACCTGCGCTGGGAACGCCCCGACGGCTCAGGCTTCTCCCTCCCCGATCTGGCGATCGTCGAGACGAAGTCGCCGTCGTCGGCATCCGCCCTCGACCGACTGCTGTGGCGTGCCGGGCACCGTCCCGTCTCGGTCAGCAAATACGCGACCGGACTCGCCGCGATGAGCCCCGAACTCCCCCGCAACCGCTGGGGACGCCTCCTGCGCGGCCCCTTCTCCCCCGCATCCACCACCATCCACACCGAGGAGCTGCCATGCGCCGCCGCCTGATCCTTCCTGCCGTCCCCCTCGCCCTCGCGGGGCTCGTCCTCGCGGGGTGCGCCGTCACCGGCGTCGCCTCGACCGGCACGAGCGGGACCACATCCACGACGGACGACTCCGCCACCGTTGCGGTCGCCGAGATCGACTCCGACCTCGACCCGACGGCCGTCCTCGCCGCGAACGAGGACGCGACGGTCGTGGACGACGACGAGTGGTCGGCGGCCGACGCGATCGACGTCACTCTCGAGGGATCGACCGCGACGGCGTCCGGCGACGGGGTGAGCGTCGACGGCGGCACGGTCACCATCTCGGCCGCCGGCGTCTACCGGCTCAGCGGCGACCTCGCCGGATCTGTCGTCGTCGCCGCACCCGACGACGCGCAGGTCGTCCTCATCCTCGACGGCGTCGACATCACGAACGACGACGGCGCCGCCATCTCGGTCACGACGGCCGACGACGTCGCCATCTCGCTCGCCGACGCCAGCGAGAACTCGGTCTCGGACGCCGCGAGCTACGACGACAGCGCCGCAGCGAACGCGGCGATCTACGCCGATGCCGACCTGACCATCTCCGGCGACGGTTCGCTCGTCGTCTCGGGGAACGGCAACGACGGCATCGCCAGCACGGACGACCTCGCGATCATCGGCGGGACGATCACGGTGGATGCCGCCGACGACGCCCTCCGCGGCAAGGACGCCCTCGTCATCTCGGGCGGAACGCTCGACGTCACTGCCGGCGGCGATGCGCTGGGGAGCGACGACGACGAAGACGCCACGCGTGGGTACGTCTGGATCTCCGGCGGTGACATCACCGCCACCAGTGGCGACGACGGCATCGCCGCAACCACCGATGCCGTGATCACGGGCGGGACGGTGTCGATCAGCGCCGAGGGCGCGGCGGACGCCGGCTCGAAGGGCATCAGCGCGGGGGTCGTCGTCGCGATCGGCGACGGCTCGGTCGACGTGTCCGCCACGGACGACGGTCTGCATTCGGACGGCTCGATCGGGATCCTCGGCGGAGCGGTCACGATCAGCGCGGGAGACGACGGTGCGCACGCCGAGGCGGCGCTGGAGATCGGTGGCGGCACGGTGACCGTCGGACGATCGAACGAGGGACTCGAGGCGACCGACATCACCATCAGCGGTGGTGACGTCGTGGTCACATCCTCCGACGACGCACTGAACGGCAGCGGCGACGCCGGCGCCGCGAGCGCCGACGAGGGCGGCATGGGCGGCGGCATGGCCGACACCGGCGAGACCATCACGATCTCAGGGGGCACCCTGACCGTGGATGCCGGCGGGGACGGGATCGACTCGAACGGCTCCGTGACCGTGACCGGCGGCGACATCGTCGTCTGGGGTCCGACCTCGTCCGGCAACGGTGCGCTCGACAGCAACGGGGGCTTCGATGTCTCCGGCGGCACGCTCCTCGCCGTGGGCAGCTCGGGCATGGCCGAGTCGCCCGACAGCGGCAGCGCGCAGGCGTGGATCGCCGCGACCGTCAGCGGATCCGCTGGCGACGAGATCCAGATCACGGATGCCGACGGCACGGTCGTCTTCTCCACCACGGCGGAGAAGGAGTTCCAGACCGTGGTGTTCTCGTCGGCCGACATCGCGGCCGATGGGACCTACACGGTGTCGGCGGGCGCGACGTCGGTCACGGTGACGGCGGGAGAAGCCGTCGCCGGCGGGATGGGGGGCGGAATGGGCGGCCGCCCCGGAGGAGGCACCGCGCCCGACGGTGCCCCCGGCGCCGGCGAACGCTCCTGATCCCGCGACCGTGCGGCGTGCCTTTCCGGCCGTCGCACGGTCGCATTCCCCCCTCGAACACGGAAAGCTGATGCCATGAACGCCACCCGCCCGACCCCGATGACCCGCATCGACGGCTCCCCGATCCGCGTGCTGGTCGTCGACGACGAGGCGAACCTCAGCGATCTGCTCCGCATGGCCCTGCAGAACGAGGGCTGGGACGCCCGCACCGCCGCGAACGGCCAGGAGGCCCTCACCCTGGTGCGCGAGTTCGCCCCAGACCTCGTCGTGCTCGACATCATGATGCCGGGCATCGACGGCATGGAGGTGCTGCGCCGCCTGCGCTCCGCCGGCAACGACGTTCCCGTCCTCTTCCTGACGGCGAAGGATGCGGTCGAGGATCGCATCGCCGGCATCAGCGCGGGCGGCGACGATTACCTGACCAAGCCGTTCAACCTCGAGGAGGTCGTCGTCCGACTGCGCGCGATGGCGCGTCGTCACGTCGCCGCGGCCGCCGCGGCCGAAACGCGTCTGCGGGTCGGAGACCTGACGCTCGACGAGGAGACGTACGAGGTGGAGCGCGGCGGCATCCCGATCAAGCTGACGGCGAAGGAGTTCGAGCTGCTCCGCTACCTCATGCAGAACCCCCGACGGGTGCTCTCCCGTGCGCAGATCCTCGACCAGGTGTGGAGCTACGACTTCGGCGGCACGTCGAGCGTCGTCGAGATCTACATCTCCTACCTCCGGAAGAAGATCGACACCCTCGGCGAACCCCTCATCCACACGGTGCGCGGCGTCGGGTACACGATCAAGTCCGCCTCATGAGGGGAACGGGTCGGAGCGGACGGAGACGCTGGACACTCCGGCGCACCCTCGTCGTCGGCACCGGTGCGCTCGTCGCGATCGCCCTGCTCGTCACGGGCCTGGCGACCTCGCTTGCTCTGCGGACCTTCGTCTACGACCGGCTCGACGGCCAGGTGCTGGAAACCCTGCAGATCGTCCGCGTCGGCGGGGGGATGCCGGGGGGCTCGTTCCCGTCCGGCGGCGCCTCCGGTGACCGCGAAGGTCCCGCACCGCGCATCGGGTCGCTGCACGCCGTGTTCGCCTCGGACGGTTCGGTGGTGTCGTCGAGCTACACGGGCGACGACGGCCAGGAGACGACGCTCGCCGAGAGTCAGCTCGAGGCGATCACGCGCGCGGAGCTCCCCTCGCGCACACCCGAGACGGTCGACCTCGGCGGGAGCCTCGGCGAGTTCCGCCTCGCGGCTCAGGAGGAGAACGGGATGCGGGTGGTCGCCGGCATCTCGCTCGACGAGGTGACCGCGACCACCTCCGCCCTCACCGTCATCCAGGTCGCCGTGGCAGGCACGGCACTGCTGCTCGTGCTCATCGGGCTGTCGCTCGTCGTGCGCCGGACGCTGCGCCCTCTCGACCGTGTCGCCGCGGTGGCCGACCGCGTCGCGGCGCGCCCGCTCGCCATCGGCGAGGTCGAGATCCCCGAGCGCGTGCCCGACCGCGACACCGATCCCGCGACCGAGGTCGGTCGGGTGGGTCATTCTCTGAACGTCCTGCTGGCCCACATCGAGTCGGCGCTGACCTCGCGCCAGCACAGCGAGGATCAGCTCCGGCGCTTCATCGCCGATGCCAGTCACGAGCTGCGTACGCCTCTCGCGTCGATCCGCGGGTACGCGCAACTCTCCCTCGGCGAGAACGCGCCGATGACACCCACCCAGCAACGCGCCTTCGACCGGATCGCCTCGGAGTCCACCCGCATGGCCGACCTCGTCGAGGACCTCCTGCTGCTCGCGCGGCTCGACGCCGGTCAGCGGCTGCGCCGCGAGAGCGTGGACCTCACGATGCTCGCGATCGACGCGGTCAGCGACGCCCATGCCGCCGACCCGTCGCGGACGTGGCTGCTCGACCTCGGCGACGACGACACGATCGAGGTGACCGGCGACGAGAATCGGCTCCGGCAGGTGGTGGCGAACCTCCTGCGCAACGCGCGCACCCACACCCCACCCGGTACCCGCGTGGTCCTCGCCCTCCGGCTGGACGGCGAGGATGCGGTGCTCGAGGTGACCGACGACGGACCCGGGATCGCGCCCGACATCCGCGACAGGTTGTTCGAACGGTTCGCGCGGGGCGACGTTTCGCGCAACCGGGATGCCGGGAGTACCGGCCTCGGCCTGTCGATCGCCGAAGCGATCGTGGCCGCCCACGACGGCTCGATCGGGGTCGAGAGTACCCCTGGACACACCGCGTTCACCCTCCGCCTGCCGCTGGCGTGACCGCCGTCCCATAACGTCTCGACGATTCCTCGTCCACCCCTTCCGCGGGCGGCGTGCTCGGGCCAGGCTGGACGTGTGGGATTCGACGACGACCTCGGTGCCTGGGTGGCGCGGCAGCGCTGGTATGCGGGCAAGAGCCACGATCCGCAGTTCCGCGTGCTCGACACGCAGACCGTGGCGGGGGCGACCCGGTACCTCCTCATGGACGACGCCGGCGCGGTGCCCACGCTTTACAACGTGCCGCTCGCCGAGGTGAGCGACCCCGGCGACCTGGAGGTCGTCACCACGACCGCGGAAGGGCATGCGGTGGTGGATGCCACCCGGCATCCCGCCTTCACCGTCGGCCTCCTCGCGGACATGGGTGTCGACACGAGCCGCGTGACGGGCTCGCGTGTGCTCACCGGCGAGCAGTCGAACACCTCGATCGTCTACGACGTCGACGGCGCACCCGCCATCATCCTCAAACTCTTCCGGACGCTGCACCACGGCGAGAACCCCGACGTCACGGTGCAGCGCGTGCTGAGCGAGGCCGGCTCGCCGTACGTGCCGCGCTTCTACGGCAGTGCGGATGCCGAGTGGCCCGACGTCGGCCGCGACTCCGGCGCGGCACGCGGGACCCTCGGGTTCGCGCAGGAGTTCCTGCCCGGCGTGCGCGACGGGTGGGCGATCGCGCTCGATGCCGCCCGCGAGGGCCGCGACTTCACCGACGCGGCCCGCGACCTCGGCGTCGCGGTCGCGGGGGTCCACGGCGACCTGCGCAACGCGCTCGAGTCGGTCGAAGCCTCCCCCGAACAGCTCGAGGCGGTCGGCCGCGCCTGGCGCCGCCGTCTCGCGATCGCCTCCGCCGAAGTCCCCGCCGTCGCCGACCGGCTCGCGGCGATCGACGCCGTGTACGCCGCCGCGCTCGACCGCCCCTGGCCGCGACTGCAGCGCATCCACGGCGACCTGCACCTCGGACAGGTGCTCGCCGTGCCGCACGGCGGCTGGCGGATCGTCGACTTCGAGGGCGAGCCGCTGCGGCCGATGGCCGAGCGGGCGGTCCCCGACCTCCCGCCGCGCGACGTGGCCGGCATGCTGCGGTCCTTCGACTACGCGGGTGCCGTCGGGGCGGGACCGGATGCCGCGGCTTGGGCGGCGGCCTGCCGCGAGGCGTTCCTCACCGCCTACACCGCCGCGCCCGGGGCGATCGCCCTCGACCCCGTGCTGCTGCGGGCACTCGTGCTCGACAAGGCCGTGTACGAGTCGATCTACGAGGCCCGCAACCGTCCGGACTGGCTGCCCGTGCCGCTCGCCGGCATCGACGCCGCGCTCGCCTGACCGAGCGCGGCGTCGTCTCGCCGCTCAGTCGGAGGCGCCGCGCCCCGTCGCCTGCTGCAGGCGGTCGATGTGCTCCGATGCCTGCGCCTTCGTGAGGTCGGCGGGGATCTGCTCGCCCGCCTCCCGCGCGAGGGTGTCGAGGTAGCTGCGCTGCGCGCCGGTCATCGGCTCGTCGCCGGTGACCCATTCCTCGGGGTCCTTGACCGCGGTGTCTCCGCTCGGGCCGCCGAGCATCTCACCGGACTGCCCGGTCTCGGGCGGAAGCGCGTGACCCTCGGCGGGGTCGGTGGTGTCGTTCTCGATGGGAGTGGTCTCGTCGCTCATGGGACGACGCTACGCAGGGCGCCGGACATCGCCGGGGGGCTTGCGCCCCGGCATCCGCTCCGTCAGTCCTCCTCGGACTGCGGCTCGAGCAACAGGAACCGGGCGCCGTAGGCGGGCAGCGACACCGAGAAGCTCTGCAGGTCGTCGACGCGGCCGATGATCTCGTCGGCAGCGGCGTCACGGACCTCGCTCCGCGGGGTCAGGTGCTCGGACCGCACGGTGCCCTCGATGGGCTCGGCCGAGAAGTTCAGGACTGTCACCTGGATGGGGGCGTCGGCCTCCGGCATCCCCTCGTCGAGGCGGTGGACCAGGACGAGCATGCCGGCGTGCGCGACCTCGGGGATGTCGACCTGCGTCGCCGTCGCCACCCCGTGCGCGCGGCGCAGGTCGATGATCGCCGACAGGCGCGACGCGAACGAGTCGGGGTCCTCGAGCTGCGCGGGCAGCGGACCGTAGAGCGCGCGGCCGCGCGGCATGCCCGAGGTCGAACGGGTCGCACCCGGGTCGACATCGAGCAGGTCGTGCGCACCGCGCTCGATCCACCGGGTGTCGCCGGCGCCGATCAGGTCGGCCACCTCGTCGGCGGGCAGCGTCAGCATGCCGACGAGGTCCCAGCCCGAGAGCCCGAACACGCCCGGCTGCCAGGCGTTGTAGGCGCAGAGCAGCAGGTGGGCGTCGCGGATCGCGGGCACCTCGTCGTCGGTGATGTCGTCGAGGGACGGGATGCCGCGGGTCGCCGCGATGAGCGACGTCGTCGTGCAGGCGATGCCGTTCTGCGTGAACACGCGGTTGTAGTCACCGGCATCCACCAGCTTCTCGGTCAGCTCCGCGCGGACGACCTCGGCGAGCTCGCCGCCCGTGATCGTCTCGCCGCGGAAGCCGTACTCCTCGTCGGCGTGGCGGGTCGCCCAGTGGACGAGCTCGTAGGTGAGCTCGTCGTGGTTCTGCAGCCCGTGCACGAGCTGCACCGGCGCGACGCCGAGCGCGAGCGACGAGGTGAGCGCCAGCCGCAGGAACTCGGTCTGCCCGGTGGCGAGGGCGTGGTGGTAGCCCGGACGTCCGATGAAGTCGTACGACAGGTCGGCGCCGACGGCACCCGTGTCGCGGATGTCCTCCATCGTCAGGTTCAGCTCCTGGAACGTGAAGCCGCCGACCTTTCGCACCATGCCCGCGATGATGTGGTTCGCCGCGTGCGAGAGCGGATGCCCCTCCGACCACGCGGGCAGACCCTCGGCGCTCTTCTCCACCCCGAGGAATCCGTTCGCGTCGAGGCGCAGCGCGCTCGTGCCGAGCTCGCCCAGGGAGTGCAGGGCGTCGCCGATCACGAGGCGCATACCGGCGAAAGTCGGGTCGAGCCAGTTGATCGAGGGCTGCCCCTGCTTGAAGTAGTGCAGGTACACCCAGCGGCGCGTGACCCCGTCGGGACCGATCGCGGGAGCGGTCGCGCTCCAGTTCGTCTCCTTCACCCCGGGCGTGTAGAAGATGACGCGCTGCAGGGCGCCGATGATGTAGCCGTGCTCGGCGAGGGTGTGCTCGGTCGCCGGGTCGAGGTTGACGCTGTCGTAGCCCTCGGGGACGTCGGGCAGCAGGTGCCAGTCCTCCGGCGGGATCGCGACCATGTGGTAGATCCCCGGGTAGTCCTTGAACCCCATCTCGGCGAGGCGGAAGTCCGCCCCCTTGCCGGTGTGGCCGGGGACGATGTCGTCGATGACGCTGCCGCCGTGCGAGTCGGCCACGTCGCACAAAGCCCGGAACTCGTCCTCCGTGCCGAAGGCCGGATCGATCGCCGTGCTGATGCGGTCGAAGTGCCCGTCGACGCTGGGGGTCTCACCCCACCCCTCGATGCCGCCGGCGCGCTTGACGGGCCCCGTGTGGATGGCGGTGATGCCGATCCGCTCGAACACCGACCAGAGCTCGTCGTCACCGAGGGCCGACAGGAACGACTGGCCCGGGCGCGTGATGAGCGAGATCGGGTACGCGGTGAACCACACGTCGCTCGTCGCGATCGCCCGGCGGGCGTCGGGGCGCGCATAGGCGTTGCGCCACATCGTGGGCTGTCCCGACAGCTGGCGCGCCAGGACGTCGGCATCCTTCAGCATCGACTGACGCACCAGCCACTCGACGTACGACGGGTTCGTCCCGTTCGCCGTACGCGGGTCGGTGCGGATCCGGCGCACGCTGCTGCCGCGCAGGTTGTCGCGCGGGCGGAGCCGGCGCGGACGCGCGGGGTACCGCTGCTCGTCGTAGCTGATCTCGGGCATCTCGAGATCGCCGTCCTCCGCGGCGAGCGCCGACAGGTCGATGGGTCCGGTGTAGAGGTCCTCGGGTCGGTCGTCGTCACGCGCCATGGCTCCACGCTACGAACTCCGCCCCGTCGCCCGGAAGGGGTGGTGCCGAGTTTCTCCCCGCGATATGAGCCCCGGAGCTCGGCCCCGAACGCCGAGGCGTCGCACATGGTCGCTCCCCCGCCGCTCGCCCGACCATCTGCGACCCCTCGCGGCCGCGACCCGACGCGAAGTGCGGTCTCGCACGCGGGATGGGCGCCGATCGGGTCGGGTCGACGCCCACCCGCCCGTCCGCGCGCGTCAGCCCGCGAACGCGCGCGACAGGAAGGCGTCGAGCTCGGCGGGCGCGTCGAGCGGCAGGACGGCGGCGACGTACTGGTCGGGGCGCACGACGACGACGGCGCCGCGGCGGTCGATGCCGCGCTCGGCGAAGATGTCGACGGAGTTCCAGGCGCCGGGCCCGGCCGCGTAGACCTTCTCCCAGTCCATGAGGCCGAGCGGGCCCGTCCGCGGCCGGAAGACCTCCGGCACCGCGAGCAGATCCACCTCGTCGTACGACCGCGGGTACACGACCTTCACGTCGAACACCGCGTCGACGTCGGCGCCGGCGGGCGTGAACCGCACCAGCGGTGAATCGGCGGATGCCGCCCACTCCGCCCACGTGCCCAGGGCCGCGGCATCCGGGTCAGCGAAGGCGTAGACCCGCCACCGTCCGTCGGCGCGGGCATGGTGGCCGAGGTGCACGACGTTGCCGTCGCCCACCCGGGTCACCGGGACCGACGCGAAACGCTTGCCGACGGGGTAGCCCTCCGCGAGCGCCTGGTGCCGGTCGTCCGCGACGATCGCCGACGGCTCGTAGCGCGTCATGAACCCCGAGGGGAACTCGGCGGTGGCGAGGTAGTAGTTCGCGAGGTCGTCGGGGTCCGAGATCTCGTGGGGCTTGCGGGCCATGAGCGACGACCACTCGCGGTCGAAGTCGATGAGCTGCTGCGCGACGGGCTGGCGCTCCCCCGAGTACGTCGACAGGAGGGATGCCGGTGCCAGCCCGGTGAGGACGTGCTCGAGCTTCCAGCCGAGGTTGAACCCGTCCTGCATCGACACGTTCATGCCCTGCCCGGCCTTCGCGCTGTGCGTGTGGCAGGCGTCGCCGGTGAGGAACACGCGGGGCGTGCGACCGTCGCCGTCCTCGACGTCGTCGAAGCGATCGGTGACGCGGTGCCCGACCTCGTACACGCTGTGCCAGGCGACCTGTTTCACGTCGATGGAGTACGGATGCAGGATCTCATTCGCGCGGCGGATGATCTCCTCGATGGGGGTGCTGCGCACCGCGCGGTTGTCGGTGTCGGGCACCTCGCCGAGGTCGATGTACATGCGCGAGAGGTACCCGCCCTCACGCGGAATGTGCAGGATGTTGCCCGCCTCGGAGGTGATCGCGCACTTGATCCGCCAGTCGGGGAAATCCGTGTTCACGAGCACGTCCATGACGCCCCACGCGTGCGCCGCGAACCGCCCGACGTGCCGCCGTCCGATCGCCTCGCGCACGCCGCTGCGCGCCCCGTCGCATCCGACGACGAACTTCGCGCGGATCGTGCGCTCCTCGCCGGCCCGCGCACCTTCGACGTGGCGCACCCGCACCGCGAGCGGATACTCGTCCGCGTCGTCCCGGGTGAGTCCGACGAACTCGACGCCGTAGTCCGGGCGGATGCGGCCGGGGCCGAGCGCCGCCGCCTCGGCGAAGTAGTCGAGCACGCGCGCCTGGTTGACGATCAGGTGCGGGAACTCGCTGATCTTCAGCCCGTAGTCCTCCGTGCGGCTGGTGCGGCGGATGCGCGACGGGTCCTCCGGGTCCGGGCCCCAGAAGTTCATGTACCCGATGTTGTAGGCCTCGGCGGTGATCCGCTCGGCGAACCCGAACGCCTGGAACGTCTCGACGCTGCGCGGCTGGATGCCGTCGGCCTGGCCGAGGGGCAGCCGCCCGCCCCGCCGCTCGATGATGCGCGTCGAGACCGCCGGGAACTGCGACATCTGGGCGGCCAGCAGCATCCCGGCCGGTCCCGACCCGACGATCAGGACGTCGGTCTCGTCGGGAAGCTCCTCGGGTCGGTCGATCCCCGTGCCGGCCGCGTTCTCGACGCGAGGGTCCCCGGAAACGTAGCCGTGGTGGTGGAACTGCATGGTGCTCGCTTTCGGGAGGACGGTCGGATGCGGCATCCGGGATCTCAGGCCCGGGACACCCCGTAGATCGGGCTCTTCGCCTGCTCCTCCTCGTGATCGGGTCCGAGGGGGATACCGGTGCGATCACGCAGCAACAGCGTCGCCAGCAGGCCGAGCACCGTCATCCCGGCGAGGTAGAACGCGACCGACCAGGTCGACCCCGTCGCCTGCACGAGCGCGGTCGCGATGGTGGGGGCGAACGCGCCGCCGAGGATCGCGCCGATCGCGTACGAGATCGAGACGCCCGAGAACCGGATCGAGGCGGGGAAGAGCTCGGCGTAGTACGCGGACTGCTGCCCGTAGGTGAAGCCGAGGCCGATCGCGAGGATCGCGAGGGCCGTGAACAGGAGGCCGAGGTCTCCGGTGTTCACGAGCGGGAAGAGGGTGAACACGCCGATCAGCTGCAGGATCCAGCCGCCGATGTAGGTCGAGCGCCGGCCGATGCGGTCGCTGATCCACCCGGCGGTCCAGGTCGAGGCGAGCCAGAACAGGGCCGAGCCCGTGACGGCCAGGAGCACACCGCTGCGATCCATCGCGAGCGGCCCCTCGGGGTTGGTGGCGTAGTTCTGGATGTAGCCGCCGGTGGTCATGTAGCCGGCGGCGTTGTTGCCGGCGAAGACGAGCGCCGCGATGACAACGAGAAGGGCGTGCTTGCGGAACAGCTGCACGATCGGGGTGCGCGTGCGCTCCTTGCGCTCGGCGAGCTCGAGGAACACGGGGCTCTCCTCGACACGGCGGCGGATGTAGTACCCGACGAGGATCAGCACGATCGAGAAGAGGAACGGCACACGCCAGCCCCACTCGAGGAACGCGTCGCCCGGGGCGAGCACCGACATGAGTGCCATCATCCCCGAGGCCAGCAGCAGACCGATCGGCACACCGATCTGCGGCGAAGCGCCGAACAGTCCGCGCTTCTGCTTGGGGGCGTGCTCCACGGCCATGAGCACCGCGCCGCCCCACTCGCCGCCGGCCGAGATGCCCTGCAGGATGCGCAGGAAGATCAGCAGGATCGGGGCGGCGAGGCCGATGACGGTCCAGGTCGGCAGCAGGCCGACGAGCGTCGTCGCGACACCCATCAGGATGAGCGTCACCACCAGCACCACGCGGCGGCCGTACTTGTCGCCGAAGTGTCCGGCCAGGAACGCTCCGAGCGGGCGGAACAGGAAGCTGATGCCGACGGTGAGGAACGACAGGATCGTCGCCGTGCTCTCGCCGAGCGGCGCGAAGAACAGCTGCGCGAAGACGAGCCCCGCCGCCTGGGCGTAGATGAAGAAGTCGTACCACTCGACGGTGGTGCCGACGACGGTCGCGAACACGACGCGGCGACGGTCGGTGGGGCTGCTGATCGTTCCGGTGGGGGTGAACCCCGTGCGCGAGGATTCGCTCATCTTCATTGACTCCTGGTGACGACGTTGTCGGGGGCCGCGGCTCCCGGTGGGTGTTGCCTGCGGTCCGATAGATAATATACGATTTGGGATATGCCGCAAGAGCGAGGGAGCTCATGACCCACGACATCGAACCGACGACCCCCGTTGACCCGCGTTTCGCCGCCCTTCCTCAGCGCCCGGGCAAGATCGTCGCGGTCCACCTCAGCTACGCCTCGCGCGCCGACCAGCGCGGACGCCGCCCCGCCGCTCCCTCCTACTTCCTGAAGCCGTCGAGCTCGCTCGCCGCGTCAGGAGACGAGATCGAGCGCCCCGCCGGGACCGAACTCCTCGCCTTCGAGGCCGAGGTCGCGCTCATCATCGGCACCGATGCGCGCCACGTGGGCGCGGCGGAGGCGTGGGCGCACGTCGGGTGGGTCACGGCATCCGACGACTTCGGTCTGTACGACCTGCGCGCGAACGACCGCGGCTCGAACGTCCGCTCCAAGGGCCGCGACGGGTACACGCCGATCGGGCCGCACCTCATCGACGCCCGCCAGGTCGACCCCGCCGCGCTGCGTGTGCGCGCATGGGTCAACGGCGAGCTCGCGCAGGACGACACGACCGCCGACCTGATCTTCCCCTTCGCGCAGATCGTCGCCGACCTCTCGCAGCACATGACCCTCGAGCGCGGCGACGTCATCCTCACCGGCACCCCCGCCGGGTCGTCGGTGGTCGTCCCCGGCGATGTCGTCGAGGTGGAGGTGGATGCCCCGGATGCCGCCGGTGCCCCCTCCTCGGGACGCTTGCGCACGACGGTGGTGCAGGGCGAGCGGGCGTTCGACCCCGCCCTGGGGTCCCTGCCCGCCGCCGACGACCTGCAACGCGCCGAGGCGTGGGGCTCGCGCGAGGCCGCGGGTCTGCCCGCGCCGGGGCTCGACCCGGAGCTCCGCGCGAAGCTCGAGCGGGCACCCGTCGCCGGGCTGTCGCAGCAGCTGCGCAAGCGCGGTCTGAACAACGTCACGATCGACGGCGTCCGCCCCCTCCACCCGGGCGCGAAGCTCGTCGGACTCGCCCGCACCCTGCGTTTCGTCCCGAACCGCGAGGACCTCTTCGACTCCCACGGCGGCGGCTACAACGCGCAGAAGCGCGCGTTCGACGCCGTCGGCGAGGGCGAGGTCATCGTGGTCGAGGCCCGCGGCGAGTCCGGCTCGGGCACGCTCGGCGACATCCTCGCGATCCGCGCGCACGCGCGCGGGGCGGCGGGCATCGTCACCGACGGCGGCGTCCGCGACGTCGACGCCGTCTCGGCGGTCGGCATCCCGGTGTACACGGCCGGTGCGCACCCGGCGGTCCTCGGTCGCCGTCACGTGCCGTGGGACGCCGACGTGACGATCGCGTGCGGCGGCACGACGGTGCAGCCCGGCGACATCCTCGTCGGCGACGCGGATGGTGTCATCGTGATCCCGCCCGCGCTCGCCGCCGAGGTCGTCGACGCCGCGCTGGAGCAGGAGGTCGAGGACGGCTGGATCGCCGAGCGCGTCGCCGAGGGCCACGCGGTCGACGGACTGTTCCCGCTCGCGGGCGAGTGGAAGGACCGGTACCGCGCATGGCGGGCGACGAACTGACGGCGTCGGCGGACCTCAGCAAGTCGCAGCGCGCCTATCACTGGGTGAAGGAGCGCATCGCCTCGCAGGAGTTCACGCCGGGCTACCGCCTCGTGCTCGGCGCGATCGCGGGCGAGCTCGGCATGAGCGTCGTGCCCGTCCGCGAGGCGATCCGCCAACTCGAGGCCGAGGGGCTCGTCACGTTCGAGCGCAACGTCGGCGCCCGCGTCTCGATGGTCGATGACACGCAGTACCGCTTCAGCATGCAGGCCCTGTCGGTCCTCGAGGGCACGGCGACGGCCCTCGCCGCGCGCCGCCTCACCGCCGACGACCTCCGGCTCGCCCGCGAGACCAACGAGCGGATGATCCAATCGCTCAGCGACTTCGACCCGCACTCGTTCACGCGGCTCAACCAGGTGTTCCACGCGACGCTCTACGCCAAGTGCGCGAACCCGCGGATGCTGGAGCTCGTCGAGTCCGAGTGGGCGCGTCTCGGGCACCTCCGCGACTCGACGTTCAGCTTCGTCCCGGGCCGCGCGCAGGAGTCGGTGCGCGAGCACGAGCAGATCGTCGCGCTCATCGAGCGCGGCGCGCCGCTCGGCGAGATCGAGCAGGCGGCCCGGCGACACCGCTCCGCGACGCTCGACGCCTACATGATCCACGAACACCCGGGCGAAGCGCTCGGCCTCCCCAACTTCTGACCCTCGAGCAAGGACGCACGACATGACGGATCCCACCCTCGCGGCCCCGCACACGCCCGCGGACCTCCCCACCCGCATCCAGCACTACATCGACGGCGCCTTCGTCGACTCGCAGGACGGCGACACCTTCGACGTGCTCGACCCCGTGACGAACCGGGTCTACCTGCAGGCCGCGGCGGGCAAGAAGGCCGATGTGGATGCCGCCGTCGCGGCCGCGCGTCGCGCCTTCACCGACGGACCGTGGCCGCGGATGCTGCCGCGCGAGCGCTCGCGCGTGCTGCACCGCATCGCCGACCTCGTCGAGGCGCGCGACGAGCGCCTCGCGGAGCTGGAGTCCTTCGACTCGGGTCTGCCGATCACGCAGGCGCTCGGGCAGGCACGGCGAGCGGCCGAGAACTTCCGCTTCTTCGCGGACCTGATCGTCGCCCAGTCCGACGACACATTCAAAGTGCCGGGGCGCCAGATCAATTACGTCAACCGCAAGCCGATCGGGGTCGCGGGGCTCATCACGCCCTGGAACACGCCCTTCATGCTCGAGTCGTGGAAGCTCGGCCCCGCGCTCGCCACGGGCAACACCGTGGTGCTGAAGCCCGCGGAGTTCACGCCGTTGTCGGCATCCCTCTGGGCGGGCATCTTCGAAGAGGCGGGACTGCCGCAGGGCGTCTTCAACCTCGTCAACGGTCTCGGCGAAGAGGCCGGCGACGCGCTCGTGAAGCACCCCGACGTGCCGCTCATCTCGTTCACGGGCGAGAGCTCGACGGGGCAGCTGATCTTCGCGAACGCCGCGCCCTGGCTGAAGGGCCTGTCGATGGAGCTGGGCGGCAAGAGCCCCGCGGTCGTCTTTGCCGACGCGGACCTGGATGCCGCGATCGACGCGACGATCTTCGGGGTGTTCTCGCTCAACGGCGAGCGCTGCACGGCGGGCAGCCGCATCCTGGTGCAGCGCGAGGTGTACGACGAGTTCGTCGAGCGCTACGCGGCGCAGGCCACGCGGGTGAAGGTCGGATTCCCGCACGATCCGGCCACCGAGGTCGGCGCCCTCGTGCACCCCGAGCACTACGCCAAGGTGATGTCGTACGTCGAGCTCGGCAAGACCGAGGGTCGGCTCGTGGCCGGCGGCGGCCGGCCCGACGGCTTCGACGACGGCAACTTCGTCGCGCCGACCGTGTTCGCCGACGTGCCGCCGACGGCGCGGATCTTCCAGGAGGAGATCTTCGGCCCCGTCGTGGCGATCACGCCGTTCGACACCGACGACGAGGCCCTCGCGCTCGCGAACGACACGAAGTACGGGCTCGCCGCCTACATCTGGACCAACGACCTCAAGCGGGCGCACAACTTCTCGCAGGCCGTCGAGGCCGGCATGGTCTGGCTGAACTCGAACAACGTGCGCGACCTCCGCACCCCGTTCGGCGGCGTCAAGGCCTCGGGCCTCGGGCACGAGGGCGGGTACCGCTCGATCGACTTCTACACCGACCAGCAGGCCGTGCACATCACCCTCGGCAAGGTGCACAACCCGACCTTCGGCAAGAACTGACCTCCCTCACTCACGCAAGGACGCTGACATGAGCCACCGCGACGGCATGACCCTCACCTCCTCCGGCTTCTGGGTGAGCCAGGAGTCCCCCATCCGCTCCGACAACCCGATCCCGACCCCCTCCTCGCCCGCCCCCGACGTGCTGCGCTGCGCGTACATGGAACTGGTCGTCTCCGACCTCGCGGCATCCCGCGTCTTCTACGTCGACATCCTGGGGCTGCACGTCACCGAGGAGGACGACGAGGCGATCTACCTGCGCTCGACCGAGGAGTTCATCCACCACAACCTCGTCCTGCGGCAGGGGCCGATCGCGGCCGTCGCGGCGTTCTCGTACCGGGTGCGCTCCGCCGAGGACCTCGACAGGGCGGTCGCGTTCTACTCCGAGCTGGGGTGCGACGTGCGGCGCGAGCCGAACGGGTTCACGAAGGGCATCGGCGACTCGGTTCGCGTGGTCGACCCGCTCGGCTTTCCGTACGAGTTCTTCTTCGCGACCGAGCACGTCGAGCGGCTGTCGTGGCGGTACGACCTCTACAGCCCCGGCGAGCTCGTCCGGCTGGATCACTTCAACCAGGTGACGCCCGACGTGCCGCGCGCCGTCAACTTCATGCAGTCCCTGGGCTTCCGCGTGACGGAGGACATCCAGGACGAGGAGGGCACGGTGTACGCGGCGTGGATGCGGCGCAAGCCCACCGTGCACGACACGGCGATGACCGGCGGCGACGGTCCCCGCATGCACCACGTCTGCTTCGCGACGCACGAGAAGCACAACATCCTCGCGATCTGCGACAGGCTCGGCGCGCTGCGGCGATCGGACGCGATCGAGCGCGGCCCCGGCCGTCACGGCGTCTCGAACGCGTTCTACCTGTACCTGCGCGACCCCGACGGGCACCGCGTCGAGGTCTACACGCAGGACTACTACACCGGCGACCCCGACAACCCCGTCGTCACGTGGGACGTGCACGACAACCAGCGCCGCGACTGGTGGGGCAACCCCGTCGTGCCGAGCTGGTACACGGATGCCTCGCTCGTGCTCGACCTCGACGGCAACCCGCAGCCCGTCGTCGCCCGCACCGACTCGTCCGAGATGGCGGTGACGATCGGCGCCGACGGCTTCTCGTACACGCGCGCCCCGGAATCGGCGGGCGACGGCGGCGAGTTCAAGCTCGGCAACCAGCTCTGAGGAGGAGACCGGATGCTGCCCCCTGAGACCATCGCCGCCATCGCCGCCGAGCTCGCCGAGGCCGAGCGCACGCGCGGGGTGATCCCCCGCATCACGGCCCGGTACCCCGACGCCACCGTCGAGGACTCCTACGCGATCCAGGGCGTCTGGCGCGACCGCAACATCGCCGCCGGGCGCCGGCTCGTGGGGCGCAAGATCGGCCTCACGAGCAAGGCGATGCAGCAGGCGACGGGCATCACCGAGCCCGACTACGGCGTGATGTTCGACGACACGGTGTACCGCTCGGGCGACGAGATCGAGGCGGCGCGGTTCTCGAACGTGCGTATCGAGGTGGAACTCGCGTTCGTGCTGCGCGAGCCGCTCGAGGGGCCCGACTGCACGCTCGAGGACGCGCTCGCGGCGATCGACTACGCCGTCCCGGCGCTCGAGGTGCTGAACTCGCACATCGAGCTCGAGGGCCGCACGATCGTCGACACGATCTCCGACAACGCGGCGTACGGCGCGATGGTGCTCGGCGACGTGCACAAGCGTCCCGACGAGATCGACCTGCGCTGGGTGCCCGGTGTGCTCTCGCGCAACGGCGAGATCGAGGAGACCGGCGTCGCCGCGGGCGTCCTCGGCCACCCCGCCACCGGCGTCGCCTGGCTCGCGAACAAGTTCTCGCAGCACGGCGCCCGGCTCGAGGCGGGCGAGATCATCCTCGCCGGGTCGTTCACCCGGCCGATGTGGGTGTCGGCGGGCGACGAGGTACGGTGCGAGTACGGCCCGATGGGGGAGATCACATGTCGCTTCGTCTGACCCCGACCTTTCGCGCCGCGCTGGCGCAGTCCGACCGTCCGCTGGCCGGCATGTGGGTGTGCTCGGGTTCGCCTCTCGTGGCCGAGATCTGCGCGGGCGCGGGCCTGGACTGGGTGCTCATCGACATGGAGCACGCCCCGAACGGGCTCGAATCCGTCCTCGCCCAGTTGCAGGCCGTCGCCGCCTACCCGGTGACCCCGGTCGTGCGGGTGCCGTCCGACGATGCGGTCGTGATCAAGCAGGTCCTCGACCTCGGCGCGCAGAACCTGCTCGTGCCGATGGTGTCGTCCGCCTCGCAGGCCGAGGCGGTCGTCCAGGCGGTGCGATATCCCCCGCACGGTCGGCGCGGCGTCGGGTCGGCGCTCGGGCGGTCGGCCCGGTGGAACCGGATCGAGGGATACCTCGCCGACGCCGACGAGCATGTATCGCTGTTCGTCCAGGTCGAGACGGCCGAGGGCGTCGAGGCCGCCGGGGCGATCGCCGCGGTGGACGGCGTCGACGGTGTCTTCGTGGGGCCGAGCGACCTCGCGGCATCCCTCGGTCTGCTCGGTCAGCAGACGCATCCCGACGTCACCGCCGCCGTCCTGCGGGCCTTCGCCGCGGTGACGGATGCCGGCATCCCGGTCGGCGTCAACGCGTTCGACCCCGAGGTCGCACAGTCCTACGTCGACGCCGGCGCCGACTTCGTGCTCGTCGGCGCCGACGTCGCCATGCTCGCCCGCGGGTCCGAGGCGCTGGCGGCGCGCTGGTCGCATACCGGCGGCGAGGAGCGCGCGGGTTACTGAGACCGTCTCCGGAAAGGGAAAAACCCCCGACTCGCGGGGGTTTTTCTGGCGGTGACGGTGGGATTTGAACCCACGGTAGGGGGTTACCCTACACAACTTTTCGAGAGTTGCACCTTCGGCCGCTCGGACACGTCACCGTCGTCCAGTTTACGACACGAGAGCGGATGCCGCGAACCAGCGCCCCCTCGCGCTTCGCCGAGGCGTCGCAGATGGTCGCTTCCCGCCCGCGATGGCGACCATCTGGGACGTCTCGGCGCACCGGCGGACGGGTAGCGTCGGCGTGTGATCACCACGGAAGTCGACCTCGCGGCGCAGCCCGCGCGCACCGCCGCCGCGCTGCGCACCTGGCGCGTCGACGTGACCGGGTACAAGACGGATGCCGCGGCCCGCCTCACCGCGACGGCGAACCTCCTCGACGCGGCGCCGTGGCTCACCCTCTCCCCCCGCGCAGCGCGCGCTGATGGAGGCCTCCGACGACGCGTTCGACGCCGTGGTCGCCGCGCTCATCGCCCGCGCACACGCGCTGCGCGCGACGCATCCCGTCCCACCCGCCCGCACCGCCCAGGCCCGCCGCGAAGGCTGGATCGCCCTACCCGCGACCCCCCTCACCGACCTCGACCCGACGCGAACCGTCGCTTCGACCCCCGGGTGACGACCGTTCGCGTCGGCTCGGCGGCGACGCGGCGGGTCTACGGTGAGGCTGTGAGCGCATCGACGACCCCGCGGTTCGGACTCATCGTCGCGATCGCCGCCCTCGCCTCGGCGGTCGCCTTCCTCGACGGCACGATCGTGAACGTCGCCCTGCCCGCGATCGGCGAGGAGCTCGGCGGGGGCCTGTCGACGCAGCAGTGGACGGTGGATGCCTACCTCCTCACCCTGAGCTCGCTCATCCTGTTCGCCGGTTCGGTGAGCGACGCTTTCGGCCGCGTGCTCGTCCTGCGCATCGGACTCATCGGTTTCGGCATCGCTTCGATCGGCGTCGGGCTCGCCCCCGACCCGATCGTCCTGATCATCGCGCGGGCGCTGCAGGGCGCGGCGGGGGCGTTCCTCGTGCCGAGTTCGCTTGCACTCATCACCTCGCTCTTGACCGGTCCCGCGCAGGCGCGGGCGATCGGTCAGTGGACGGCGTGGACGACCGCCGCGAACCTCGCGGGCCCCCTTCTGGGCGGACTCTTCGTCGACCTGCTGTCGTGGCGGTTCGCGTTCCTCGTGCAGATCATCCCGATCGCGATCACCTTCGTCCTGCTCGCCCGCCTCGGCCACATCGACCACCGCCGCGACGACGCGCACCTCGACCTCGTGAGCGCGACCCTCTGCACCCTCGGACTCGGCGGGGTGGTCTTCGCCCTCATCGAACAGCCGAACCTGGGGTGGGGTCATCCGGCGATCTGGATGCCGCTGGTCGCCGGCATCGTCATGTTCGCCGCGTTCCTGCTCCGGCAGCGGACGGTGCGCTCGCCGATCCTCCCGCTCGACATCTTCCGCGTGCGGAACTTCTGGACCGGCAACCTGGCCACCCTCTTCATCTACGCCGCGCTCACGCTCAACGGGTTCGTCGTCGGCGTCTACCTGCAGCAGGGCGCGGGGCTCAGCGCCACCCTCGCCGGGCTCGCCAGCCTTCCCGTGACCGTCGCGCTCATCGCGTTGAGCTCGGTCGTCGGAGGCTTGACCAACCGTTTCGGGTCACGCCTGTTCATGACCGTCGGCCCGCTCGTGATGGCGGTCGGCTCGCTGATGCTGCTCGCCGTCCGCGAGGACTTCGACTACCGGACGCAGGTGCTTCCCGGGCTCGTCGCGTTCGGCCTGGGCCTCGGGGTCACGGTGTCGCCGCTGACCTCGACGATCCTCGGCGCGATCGGCGGGGAGCGCTCGGGCATCGCCTCGGCGACGAACAACGCCGTCTCCCGCATCGCGGGACTCGTCGTCATCGCGATCCTCGCCGTGATCATCGGCGGATCGCTCGACCTCGACGGGTTCCACCGGGCGGCGTGGGTCACCGCGGTCCTCATGGCCGCGGGCGCGGCGGTTTCGTTCCTCGGCATCCGCCGCCCTGCGACGACCGAGGTGCACCCCGCCTGATTTCTCCGGCCCGATCCGAGCCGCCCGCACCCGCCGGCTGCCACACTGGCGGTATGAGCGTCATCGAGAACTCGAAACTCACCGTCGTCGGCGCGGGAGCCGTGGGGTCGAGCGTCGCCTACGCGGCCCTCATCCGCGGGTCGGCCCGCCACGTCGCCCTGTACGACATCGCCGCCGAGAAGGTCGAGGCCGAGGTGCTCGACCTCGCCCACGGCGCGCAGTTCACCGGCTCGAGCGACATCTCCGGCGGGGCCGACATCTCGGTCGCCGCGGGTTCCCACGTCGTCGTCATCACCGCCGGCGCCAAGCAGAACCCGGGCCAGACCCGCATCGAGCTCGCCGGTGTCAACGCCGGCATCCTGCGACGGATGCTGCCGCAGCTGCTCGAGGTCGCGCCGAACGCCGTCTACGTCATCGTCACCAACCCGTGCGACGTGCTCACCGTCATCGGTCAGGAGGTCACGGGCCTTCCGCCCGAGCGGATCTTCGCCTCGGGCACCGTCCTCGACACGTCGCGCCTGCGGTGGAAGCTCGCGCAGCGCGCGGGGGTGTCGACCTCCAGCGTGCACGCCTACATCGTCGGCGAGCACGGCGACACCGAGTTCCCGCACTGGTCGCGGGCGACGATCGGCACCGTCCCGATCCTCGACTGGCAGCCGCCCGACGGGCAGCCGACGTTCACGACCGAGGAGCTGGACGCCATCGCGGTCGACGTGCGCGATGCCGCCTACAAGGTCATCCAGGGCAAGGGAGCGACCAATTACGCGATCGGTCTGTCGAGCGCGCGGATCGTGGAGGCCATCCTCGGCGACCAGCACGTGGTCATGCCGGTCTCGACGGTGCTGAGCGATTTCCAGGGCGTCGACGGCGTCGCGCTCTCGGTGCCGTCCGTCGTCAGCAGCGCGGGCGCCCGGCCCATCCTCGAAACCTCGTTCTCGGCCGGCGAGCTGGCGCTGTTCCACCGGTCCGCAGAGGCGTTGCGGACCGTCGCGACGTCGCTGCGCTGACCGGGGTCACGCCTGCCGGCGGCGATGTCGGATGCCGCGGCTAGCCTGTCGTCATGGCTTCACGACGTCCCGCCCCGACCGCCGCCTTCCGGTGCACGGAGTGCGGATGGACCACCGCGAAGTGGGTCGGCCGGTGCGGCGAGTGCCAGCAGTGGGGCACGGTCGTCGAGGCCGCCACGCAGACCGGGATCACGGCATCCGTCACCCCCGTGACGCCCACGCGCAGCGCGCGGCCGATCACGCAGATCGACACGCGTGAGACCCCCCGCCGCACCAGCGGCGTCGGGGAGTTCGACAGGGTGCTCGGCGGCGGCATCGTCCCCGGCGCGGCGATCCTGCTCTCGGGCGAGCCGGGTGTCGGCAAGTCGACCCTGCTGCTCGAGGTCGCCGCCCAGAGCGCCCGCGCCGGCCGTCGCGTCCTCTACGTCAGCGCCGAGGAGTCGCTCAGCCAGGTGCGCCTGCGCGCCGAGCGCACCGGGGCGCTGCACGACGAGCTGTACCTCGCGAGCGAAACCGACCTCGCCACGACGCTCGGGCATGTCGACGACGTGCGGCCCGATCTGCTCATCGTGGACTCGGTGCAGACGGTGTCGTCGGGCCTCATCGACGGCGCCGCCGGGCAGCCGAGCCAGGTGCGCGAAGTGGCATCCACCCTCATCCGCGTCGCGAAGGAGCGCGACCTGCCCGTCGTGCTGGTCGGCCACGTGACCAAGGACGGTCAGGTCGCGGGACCCCGCATCCTCGAGCACCTCGTCGACGTCGTCTGCCACTTCGAGGGTGACCGGCAGACGTCGCTGCGGTTCGTGCGGGCGCTCAAGAACCGCTTCGGCGCCACCGACGAGGTGGGCTGTTTCGACATGGCGGGCGACGGCATCGCCGAGGTGCCCGATCCCAGCGCACTCTTCCTCAGCAACCGCCCCAGCGAACCCGGCACATGCGTGACCGTCGCCCTCGAGGGGCGCCGCGCGCTGCCGGTCGAGGTGCAGGCGCTCACGCTCCACACGTCGGCACCCAACCCGCGCCGCATCGTGAGCGGCGTCGACGGCGCGCGGGTCGCGATGGTGCTCGCCGTCCTCGAGAAGCGGGCCGGCATCAAGCTGTCCGACCAGGACGTCTACGTCTCGACCGTGGGCGGGGTGCGGTTGACCGAGCCCGCCGCCGATCTCGCCATCGCGCTCGCGATCGCGAGCGCCGCCACCGAGCGCCCGAACCCCGAGAAGCTCGCGGCGATCGGCGAGCTCAGCCTGTCGGGCGAGATCCGCCGCGTCACGCAGCACGACCAGCGCCGGTCCGAGGCCGCCCGTCTCGGATACCGGGCGGTCATCGACGCCGGCGCGGGCACCCTGCGCGACGCCCTGGCTCAGCGGGCGCGCCACCACCGCCCGCGATCGGACGACCGCCCCGACTTCTGACGGCGGTCAGGCCTCGAGCGCGGCGGTCAGGCCTCGAGCGCGGCGGTCAGGCCTCGAGCGCGGCGATCACGTCCGCGGGAGCGGCCTGCATGGGGTGCGGCCCGGCGATGTCGAAGAACACCGTCGTGATCTGCTCGCCGTGGGTGCCGAGGAACGCGCGCAGCCACGCCGGGGACTGCAGCCCGACCCCCGGCGGCAGGGATGCCGGCTTGTTCGCCGCGTCGCTGAACAGCAGCAGCGCGACGTCGCCCGTGGCGGGGTCGCGGTAGGTCCAGACCTCCCCCGCGTCGCGGGGATTGTCGCGCGCACCGGGGCGCAGGAGCGGCACGACCGTCGGTCCGTGCCGCAGTGCGAACGCCAGCGCCGCCATGTCCTGCGTCTGGAGCGCATCGGCGAGCTGCGTGTTGCGGAACTCGAGCGGCTTCTTCTCGCGCTTCTTCCCGGCCATCCCCCCAGCCTACGGCGGCGCGGGCCGGCCCGGCGAGACGTCAAAGGGCCCCCTCGAACTCCCCATTGGGGACTGGAGAAGTCGAGAGGGCCCAGCACTCACCGGCGGCGGGGGGGGGATCCGATCGCCACACCTCTGGGGGGTCGGTGTGGCTCCGTTGCTGGGGACAACGGGGAAAGCCGCCGGGAGCTGCCCCCAGGGTACGCGGCGAGCGCGAGGCGGCGACAGGGTCCCACCCCGCGAGATCATGAGAATCCTCTCAGAATCTCCTCCGCGCGCGGGGCCGGAGCGGGTCAGCGGATCGTGAACGAGGCGGGTTCGACAGAGCCGATCCCGCCGATCGAGACCGCGAGGTTGTACCACCCGGGCAGCGCCTTCTGCCGGTCGCCGTCGCACGTGTCGACGGACGAACGGGTGCGGTCCCACACGATCGGCGCCGCGCTCGTGACGGTCTGACGGGCATCCAAGGTGACGACCTGGTCGCTCGGCTCGGTCTGGCAGTCCGTCGACCGCCACCAGGTGTCGCTGCCGCTCGTGATCTCGAACGTCTGCGCCGCCGTCCCCACGTTGATCACGCACGGCAGGTCGGTGTCGTTGACGAGCCGGATCGACAACTGCGGCAGCTCCCCCGTCCCGTAGGAGCTCTTGTCGACGACGGCGCTGACCGTCACGTCCCCGGTCGTGCACGGGGCGGCCGCGGGTTCTCCGTCGGGCTTCGCCCCGGTGTCACCGTCCGCCGACGAGGTGACGCGCGGCGTCGGCGTCCCCGAGGCGGCGGCGGATCCGCTCGGCGTCGGCGAGGGGCCGGCGCCCGGAGAAGTGGAGGCCGGGGAAGCGGATGCAGGGGCCCCGGCCGTCGGCTGCGGCGCGGCATCCGCCCACGCCCGCCAGGGCTGCCACGCGACCACCGCGACGATGCCGCCCACGATCAGGAGGGCCAGCAGCACGACGGCGAGCCGACGACGCCGGTACACGGCGGGTGTCGGCTTGCGGCGGCGGGTCGGGCTGGTCACGGATCCAGGGTACGCACGGGTCCCCGGCCCGCCCGCCCGGCGCGCCTACAACTGCTTGAGCATCCGGGTGTTGCCCAGGGTGTTGGGCTTCACGTGCGCGAGGTCGAGGAACTCCGCGACACCCTCGTCCGGGCTCCGCAGCAGCTGCGAGTAGACGTCGGGGGCGACCACCTGCTCACCGATCTCGGCGAACCCGCGCCGCGAGAAGAACGGCACCTCGAAGGTGAGGCAGAACAGCCGGCTGAGCCCCAGCGCACGGGCGTTGTCTTCGAGCAGGTCGACGACCGCACCGCCGACGCCCCGATGCAGCCAGTCGTCGGCGACGATCAGCGTGCGGATCTCGCCGAGGTCCTCCCACATGACGTGCAGGGCGCCGCATCCGACAAGCCGGTCGCCGGCCTCGGCGACGACGAACTCCTGCACGGTCTCGTACAGCGTGACCCGCTCTTTGCCCAGCAGGATGCGGCGCTGCACCCACGGCTCGAGCAGTTCCTGGATGCGGGGGACGTCCGACGTCCGCGCGGGTCGCACGGTGAAGGTGGCGTCCGATCCCGTCATGCCTTCCACTGTATTCGCCCGGCACCGGCGGGAACGCGCGGATCGACCGCGCCGCGTGCCCCTACGCTGGACCCGGAAGGGGACCTGCGTGAGTGTGCTCCGTGATTACGCCGCGGCCGTGTCGCAGCCGACGCTGCCGTTCGCCTCGGCAGCGCCGCGGTTCGACGAGGTCGTCGACGCCGACGGTACGCTGCGCCCCGCCTGGCAGGGTCTCGCCACCCTCGCCCTGGGTCTGACCCGCGAAGAGCTCGACCGCGTCGACGGCGAGATCGCCCGCTTCCTCGCCGACGACGGCGTCTCGTACGCGCGTGCTGGCGCCGAGCTGCAGCCGTGGCAGCTCGACCCGATGCCGTTCGTGATGGATGCCGCCGGCTGGGCGCGCCTGGACGTCGGACTCGCGCAGCGGGCCGAGCTGTTGAACGCGCTGCTCGCGGACCTGTACGGGCCGCAGGTCGTGCTGCGCGAGCGGATCGTGCCGGCCGCGGTCGTCCTCGGCCACGCCGGTTTCGTGCGCGCCATGGCCCGCGCCGGCGACGACGCCCCGCCGCCGGATCTGCTGCTGTCGGCGACCGACCTCGGGCGCGACGCGGCGGGCGACTGGCATGTGCTGGCCGATCGTGTGCAGGCTCCGTCGGGGCTCGGCTACGCCGCCGAGAACCGTCGCGTGATCTCCCAGGTGCTGCCCGACCTGCTCGACGAGGGCACCCTGCACCGGATGGATCCGTACTTCGCTGCCCTCCGCGCGGCTCTCATCGCCGCCGCCCCCGAGGGCGTCAGCACGCCGCGGATCGTCGTCCTCTCCCCCGGCCCGCTGTCCGAGACGGCGTTCGACCAGGCGTTCCTCGCGAACGCGCTCGGGTTCCCGCTCGTGCAGGGCAGCGACCTCGTCGTGCGGGACGGCGCCGTCTGGATGAAGCCCGCACAGTGGCCGTCGCGGACGCCGCGCGAACGCGTCGACGTCATCCTGCGACGCGTCGATGCGGAGTGGTGCGATCCGCTCGAACTCCGCGCGGGGTCGCGGCTCGGTGTCGCGGGCCTCGCCGAGGCGGTGCGCCGCGGACGGGTGCGCGTCGTCAACGGGCTGGGCGCCGGCGTGCTCGAGAACCCGGCACTCCTCCCCTATCTGCCGGCAGTGTGCGAGCGGCTGCTCGGCGAGCAGCTGCGGCTCCCGTCGGTGCCGGCGTGGTGGCTCGGCGACGACGACGCGCGCGCCGAGGCGCTGCCGCGGCTGGATGCCGCCGACCCGGCGCTCGAGGTGTTCGACATCGACGACCCCCGCCGGCCCCTCGCCGCGACCGACCCCGCCGTCCGCGGCCGGATCGACCGCGAGCCGCATCGCTTCGCGGCCGTCGAGCGGCTGCACCTGTCGCAGGTTCCGGTGTGGGATGCCGGGGGCGCGGCATCCGCTCGACCCGTCACCCTGCGGGGTTTCGCGATCCGCTTCGGCTCGACCTACCGGCCGCTCGTCGGCGGGCTGGCGACGGTGCGCACCGCACCCGAGGCGGCGCCGCGCACGAAGGACGTGTGGGTCCTGAAGTCGGACGAGGCCGATCCCGACCAGGGGATCGCGGAGGTGGCATCCCTCCCGACGACACGGAGCGACCCGACTCTCGCGCCGCGCGCACTGTCGGACCTGTTCTGGACCGGGCGGTACGCCGAGCGCGCCGAGGATCTGCTGCGCCTCGTCATCGCGACGCAGGCGGCGCTCGACCAGCCCGGCGCGCACACGGCCGCGCGGGCGGCCGAGAGCGTCCGCGTGCTGCTCGCCGCGCTCGACCGCCTCGCCGGGACGCGCTGGACCGACCCCGAGGCGGAGTTCCGGTCGCTGCTGCTCGACGCCTCCCGCCCCGGCTCGGCGGCGCACTCGATCGCGCGGCTGCGCGACGCGATGGAGGGGGTCCGCGATCAGCTCTCGGGCGACACATGGCGGGTCTTCTCGAACATCGACCGCGCCGTGCGCGCGCTGCGGAGCGCCCCGCATCCGCACCGCACCGCAGAGTCCGCCGGACGCATGCTCGCGTCGATGCTGTCGCTGTACGGCGTGACGGCGAACATGATCCGCGACCCCGGCTGGCACATGATGGAGGCCGGTCGCTACCTCGAGCGCGGCCTGCAGCTGACGACCCTGCTGTCGTCGGCACTGTCGGCCAGCCGCGGGCCCCGCACCGACCGCGAGGTGCTCGAGTCGCTGCTGCTGTCGGCCGAGAGCGTCGTGACGCACCGTCGCCGGTACCGCGGGGCGATGCGGGCGGCCGACGTCGCCGAGCTGCTGCTGCTCGACCGCGGCAACCCGCGCTCGCTCGCGTTCTCGCTGCAGACGCTGCGGGAGCACCTCGCCGCCCTGCCGGCGTCGACCGGGTCGTCGCGCGCCGAGCGCCTGCTCGACCAGCTCGAGACGGGTCTCGCCGAGGTGGAGGTGCTTGAGATGACCGCCGTCGTCGGCGGGCGCCGGGAGCGCCTCGTCGAGGGACTCGAGAGCGTCCGCGCGCAGCTCGAGCAGCTGTCCGACGCGATCGCCGACCTGCACTTCGAGGCGGGTCCCCCGGCCGTGTCGATGACCGAGCTGTCGCTCGTCGAACTGATGGGCCCGCGCGCATGACCCGCTACCGCGTGTGGCACCGGACGGCGTACACCTACAGCGACGCCGTGCAGGACAGCATCGGCCAGTTCCACCTGCGTCCGCGCGACCTGCCCTGGCAGACCGTGGCGCAGGCCGAGGTCACTGTCGACCCCGTGCCCGGCGACGTCTCGCCGCGCACGGACTGGTTCGGCAACTCGTCGACCTACTTCCACGTGACCGATCCGCACGAGGCGCTGACGATCGAGGCGGCGAGCGAGGTGACGGTCGCGGTGCCCGAGTACGACGCCGAGGCGCTCGCGCAGCCGTGGGAGCTCGCGCGGCCGCTGCGGCATCCGGACCTCCCCGGTGCAGTCGAGGCGACGGAGTACGCGCTCGAGTCCGCGCGCGTGGCGCACGACGAGGCGGCGCACGCGTACGGGGCGGAGTCGCTGATGCCGGGACGTCCGATCGGCGAGGCGGCGACGGATCTGATGCAGCGGATCTTCCGCGACTTCGACTACGACAAGACCGCCACCACCGTGACGAGCACGGTCGCCGACGCGATGACGAAGCGGGCGGGCGTCTGCCAGGACTTCGCGCACGTCGCGCTCGCGTGCCTCCGCAGTCACGGCCTGGCCGCGCGGTACGTGTCGGGATACCTCGCGACGCAGCCGCCGCCCGGCAAGGAGCGCGTGTTCGGCGCGGACGCCTCGCACGCCTGGCTCGCCGTCTGGCTGCCCGGCACCGACCAGTGGCTCGCGATCGACCCGACGAACAACCAGTGGGCGAACGACCGCTACGTCACCGTCGCCTGGGGACGGGACTACGGCGACGTCTCGCCCGTGACCGGCATCATCTTCACCGAGGCCAAGACCTCGACCCTGCGCGTGCAGGTCGACGTCGCCCCGCTCGACTGAGGGTCGTTGCCGTTCACGGATGCGACAGATCCGACGCGACACGCCGTCACAGGACCCACGGATGCGGGGCGTCGCCCGGCATCCCTTGCATCCGATGACGGTTGTCCGGGGTGCTCTACCCTGCAGTCATGGGGATCCGACCGCGGCAGCTCGTGGCATGGATCGTGGGCGCCGGGGTGGTCGCGCTCGCTCTGTTCCTGGCACTCGTCGGCGCGACCGTGACCGCGACGATCCTGGTCGATCAGGTTCCGGGAGCGGACGCGGGGATCGCATCGTCGCCCGCGCTGGACTCCGCCTACGCCACCATGGCGTGGACGCTCCCGGCGTTCGTCGCTGTCGTGCTCATCGGCGTCATGGTCCCCCTGATCGCGCACCGCCGCCGTTCACGGATGCGATAGATCCGACGCGACACGCCGTCTCAGGACCGGCGGATGCCGCGTGTCGGCCGGCATCCATTGCATCCGTGAACGCTAACCGAGCCCCGGCACGCGAACCTCAGCCCAAGAAGCCCCGCAGCAGCGCCTCGGATCCGGCGAGGTGATCGAGCACGGCCGCCTCGGCGGCGTCGGGCTTGCCGGCGAGGATCGAGGCCACGATCCTCTCGTGCTGCGCGTCGGAGTGCTCGATGTTGCGCGGCAGCAGGGGGAACGTGTCGAGCCAGGCGTTCACGCGCGCCCGGTTCTCGACGATCAGAGGGAGCAGTGACGGGATGCCGCTGGCCTCCGCGATCGCGAGGTGCAGCAGCGAGTCGAGCCGGCGGTACTCCCCCTCGTCGGCTCCCACGGTCGCGTGATGCCGCTGCTCGAGCGCGGTGCGAGCGGCATCCGTCAGCTCCTGCGAGGCCGCCGCCCGCGCGGCCCCCGCTTCGAGCACACGCCGGAGCCCCAGGACGTCGTCGAGCTCAGCGGTGTCGACGGGCCCGGTCGGCACGGGGAGGGGGTCGGCGACGAACGTGCCGCCGTACCGGCCGCGCCGGCGCACGACGTACCCGGCGTCGGCGAGCTCGCCGATCGCCTGACGCACGGTGTCGCGGCTGACGCCGTACCGGTCGGCGAGGTCGCGCTCGGAGGGCAGCGACTCCCCCGGCGCGACCACGCCGAGCCGCACGGTCTGCACGAGGCGGGCGACGGTGTCTTCGAGCGCGTTGCCGCCGCGCACCGGCCGGTAGACGGTGCGGCCGAGATCCGGCGACGACGCGGCGCGGGTCACAACGGCGTCACGTAGGCGTTGGTGATGCCGCCGTCGACGACGAAGGCGTTGGCGGTGATGAACGAGGCGTCGTCCGAGGCGAGGAACGCGACGGCCGCGGCCATCTCCTCGGGTTCGGCGAAGCGGCCCATCGGCACGTGCACGAGGCGGCGCTGCGCGCGCTCGGGGTCCTTCGCGAACAGTTCGCGGAGCAGCGGCGTGTTCACCGGTCCTGGGCAGAGCGCGTTGACGCGGATGCCCTGCCGCGCGAACTGCACCCCGAGCTCGCGGGTCATCGCGAGCACGCCGCCCTTCGAGGCGGTGTACGAGATCTGCGACGTGGCCGAGCCGAGCAGCGCGACGAACGACGCCGTGTTGATGATCGAGCCCTTGCCGGCCGGCACCATGTGCCGCAGTGCCGCGCGCGAGCAGAGGTAGACGCTCTTGAGGTTGACGTCCTGCACCTTGTCCCACGCGGGCAGTTCGGTCGTCTCGATCGAGTCGTCGTCGGCGGGCGAGATGCCGGCGTTGTTGAAGGCGATGTCGACCGAGCCGAGGTCGGCGGCGACCCCGTCGAAGAGCGCGTCGACGGAGGCCTGGTCGGCGACGTTGACCTGGCGGAAGACACCGCCCACCTCGTCGGCGGCCTTCTGCCCGGTCTCGGGGTCGAGGTCGGCGATGACGACGCGGGCGCCCTCGGCGGCGAACCGGCGAGCGGTCGCGAGGCCGATGCCGCTGGCACCGCCGGTGATGATGGCGACGCGGTCGTGCAGGCGCTGGGTGAGGTCCATTCGGGAGGTCCTTCCGGGTCAGGAGGTGGCGTAGAAGACGTTCTTGGTCTGGGTGAAGTGCTCGGCCGCGTCGGGTCCGAGTTCGCGGCCGAGGCCCGAGGCCTTCATGCCGCCGAACGGGGTCGCGTAGCGGACCGAGGAGTGCGAGTTGACCGACAGCACGCCGCTGCGCACGCCCCGGGAGACTCGGATGCCGCGCCCCAGGTCGCGCGTCCAGATCGAGCCTGCGAGCCCGTAGACGGTGTCGTTGGCGAGGGCGATCGCGTCGGCTTCGTCGTCGAAGGGCAGCACGGCGACGACGGGTCCGAAGACCTCTTCCTTCGCGATGCGGTCGCCCCGCCCGGCGAGCACGACGGTCGGCGCGAACCAGAATCCGTCGCCCTCCGGTGCGGTCCCGCGGAAGGCGACGTCGGCACCGTCGACATAGGACGCGACCCGGTCGCGCTGCGCGGCGGAGATGAGCGGTCCCATCTCGGTCGACTCGTCGTTCGGATCGCCCACGCGCCAGGCGGCGACGGCGGGTTCGACGAGCTCGAGGAACCGGTCGTACACCGACCGCTCGACGAGCAGCCGGCTGCGGGCGCAGCAGTCCTGCCCCGCGTTGTCGAACACCGAGCCGGGGACGGCTGCGGCGGCGGCCTCGAGGTCGGCGTCGGCGAAGACGATGTTCGCGCTCTTGCCGCCGAGCTCGAGCGTCACGGGCTTCAGCTCGCGCGCGCAGCCCGCAGCGACCTGGGTGCCCACCCGCGTCGAACCGGTGAAGACGACCTTGTGGACATCGGGATGCGTCACGAACCGTTCGCCGACGACGGGCCCGGCACCGGGGATGACGGTGAAGACCCCCTCGGGCAGCCCCGCCTCGACGGCCAGGTCGCCGAGGCGCATCGCGGTCAGCGGCGTGAGCTCGGCGGGCTTGAGGACGACCGCGTTGCCGGCGGCGAGCGCGGGCGCGAAGCCCCACGACGCGATCGTCATCGGGAAGTTCCACGGCACGATGATCCCGACCACGCCGTACGGCTCGTGGTAGGTCACGTCGAGCCCGCCGGCGACGGGGATCTGCCTGCCGATCAGGCGTTCCGGTGCTCCCGCGTAGTAGTTCAGGACCTGCGCGACGTGGGATGCCTCCCACCGCGCGGACGAGATCGGATGCCCCGCCTCGAGCACCTCGAGCTGCGCGAGCTCCTCGACGTGGGCCTCCACTACACCGGCGAACCGGCGCAGGGCGTCGGCGCGCGCGACGGGGGCGAGCTCGGCCCACGCGCGCTGAGCGCGGACGGCGCGGGCGATCGCGGCATCCGTCTGCTCCACCGAGGCGAGGTCGACGTCGCGGACGGCGGCGCCGGTGGCGGGGTTCAGGACGGTGAAGACGCTCACGCGGCGACCCCCCGGTGCGCGGCGGCGTACGCGTCGGCGGCGGCGACCAGCCCGAGGAAGAGGCGCCGGTCGGCGGAGTTCTCCTCGGGGTGCCACTGCACCGCGACGAGGTAGTCGTCGCCCGGAGCCTCGAACGCCTGCACGAGTCCGTCGTCGGTGCGGGCCGTGACGACGAGTCCCTCGCCGAGGCGGTCGACGCCCTGGTGGTGGTAGCTGTGCACCGTGTAGGGGCCGGCGCCGATGAGTCCGGCGAGTGTCGTCTCGGCATCCACGTCGACGGTGTTCTCGGCGAAGACGCCGCCGCCGATCTTGTAGCGCTCGGTGCCGAGGGCTTCGGGCAGGTGCTGGTGCAGCGTGCCGCCGTAGGCGACGTTGATGAGCTGCAGACCGCGGCAGATGCCGAACACGGGCATGCCGCGCTCGCGCGCGCCCGCGAGCAGGGCGAGCTCCCACTCGTCGCGGTCCGCGCGGGCAGGGTCGGTGAGTGGATGCCGCTCCGCACCGTACAGCTCGGGTTGCACGTCGAGCCCGCCGGTGAGGATCAGCCCGTCGAGGCCGTCGAGCACGACGTCGGCCGCCGCCTTCGCCGACGGCTGCGGCGGCAGCAGGACCGCGACCCCGCCCGACGCGGTCACGGCGTCGAAGTACTGCTGCGGCAGGAAACTGGCGCGGACGTCCCAGACGCCCTGCACCGCCCGCTCGAGGTAGGTGGTGAGTCCGATGACGGGGCGGCGGCCGCCCGCGGGATCAGAGACGTTCGAAGCCACGGATGCGCTCCCAGTCGGTCACGGCGGCGTCGTAGGCGAGGACCTCGACACGCGCCTGGTGCAGGTAGTGGGCGACGACGTCCTCGCCGAACGCCGCGCGCGCGATCTCGGACTTCTCGAAGAGGTCCGCCGCTTCGCGGAGCGTCGTCGGCAGGTGCTCGACGTCGGAGTCGTAGGCGTTGCCGGGGAGCGGCGCCGGCAGCGGAAGCTCGTTCTCGATGCCGTGGAGGCCGCCGGCGATGATCGCCGAGATGGCGAGGTACGGGTTCACGTCCCCGCCGGGCACGCGGTTCTCGACGCGCAGCGACGAGCCCTTTCCCACGACGCGGAGCGCGCACGTGCGGTTGTCGACGCCCCACGCGATCCCGGTCGGGGCGAACGAGCCCTTCGCGAAGCGCTTGTACGAGTTGATCGTGGGCGCGTAGAGCAGCGTGAACTCGCGGAGGGTCGCGAGGATGCCGGCGATCCAGTGCTCCATGAGCGGGCTGAACCCGTGCTCGCCGTCGCCCGCCATGACGGCCTCGCCGTCCTCACCCCGGACCGACAGATGGATGTGGCAGCTGTTGCCCTCGCGCTGGTCGAATTTCGCCATGAACGTCAGCGACTTGCCGTGCGCGTCGGCGATCTCCTTGGCGCCGTTCTTGTAGATCGTGTGCTGGTCGGCGGTCTCGAGCACTTCGGCGAAGCGGAAAGCAATCTCCTGCTGGCCGTCGTGGCACTCGCCCTTGACGCCCTCGCAGTAGAGACCCGCGCCCTCCATGCCGCGGCGGATGTCGCGCAGCAACGGCTCGAGGCGGGTCGTGGCGAGCAGGTTGTAGTCGACGTTGTAGTCGGTGGATGCCTGGAGTCCGACGTAGCGCTTGGCCCAGGCATCCCGGAACGAGTCGTCGAAGACGATGAACTCGAGTTCCGTGCCCGAGTAGGCGACGAGGCCACGGTCGGCGAGGCGCTGACGCTGCGCGTTGAGGATGCCGCGGGGCGACTGTGCGACGGCGCCGCCGGAGACATAGTCGAGGTCGGCCATGACGAGCGCGGTGGCCGCCTGCCACGGGATGCGGCGGAGCGTCGACATGTCGGGGCGCAGCACGAGGTCGCCGTAGCCCTTGTCCCAGCCCGACATGGCGTAGCCGTCGATCGTGTTGAGGTCGACGTCGACCGAGAGCAGGTAGTCGCACACCTCGGCGCCGTGCCCCGCGACCTCGTCGAGCCAGAACCGGCCCGCGACCCGCTTGCCGACGAGGCGCCCCTGGGCGTCGGGGAAGGCGACGATCACCGTGTCGATCTCGTCCTTCGCGATCGCGTCGGCGAGCTCGTCCACCGTCAGATTTCCGGGCATCCGTCATCCTTCCGTCGTGCGCTGGTCGGGTCTGTAACGAGAACGCTACATGCCAAAGGTAGACACGGCGTACCAATAGACGCCACACTCTTCCGCAAGGCGTGAGCCAGCGCGCCGACCCGACGGCGCGCTGCGCGCCGACCGCAGCCAGGAGGTCTCATGACGAATCCGAGCACCACTCCGACCACGACGGGCGGCGTCCGTTACGCCCGAGCCGAGGACGGCTACTTCGAGAAACGCACGCTGAAGCGCTCCGCGGGAGTCTGGGGACTCTGGGGTCTCGCGGTCGCCGCCGTCATCTCGGGCGACTTCTCGGGCTGGAACTTCGGTATCGACTTCGCCGGCTTCGGCGGCATGCTCATCGCCTTCGCCGTGCTCGTGCTCATGTACTACGGCCTGACCTTCTCAATCGGCGAGATGGCGGCCGCGATGCCGCACACCGGCGGCGCCTACTCGTTCTCGCGCTCGGCGATGGGACCGTGGGGAGGGCTCGCGACAGGCCTCGCCGAGACCATCGAGTACGTCGCGACGACCGCGGTGGTCGTCTACTTCTCGGGGTCGTACGCGAATCAGGCGCTCGAGCTGCTGACCGGGATCAGCCTGCCCGCGTGGCTGTGGTGGGTCGTCCTCTACGTCCTGTTCATCGGCCTGAACGCCGCGGGCGCGGCGGTCTCGTTCCGGTTCGCGATCATCGTGTCGGTCATCTCGATCGGCATCATCGTCGTCTTCGGGGTGATGGCCCTCGTCTCGGGCGCCTTCTCCTGGGCGTCGCTGTGGGACATGGCCCCGAACCCCGACGCGTTCGGCGCATCGACGTTCCTGCCCGAGGGCCTCGGGGCGATCCTGTTCGCGCTGCCGTTCGCCATGTGGTTCTTCCTCGGCATCGAGGAGCTGCCCCTAGCCGCGGAGGAGTCGCACAATCCGGCCCGCGACATCCCGCGCGCGGGACTGTGGGCTCGCGGCACCCTCATCGGCACCGGCCTGATCGTCCTGTTCCTCAACACCGGCGTGCTGGGGGCGGAGGCGACCGGCACGTCGGTCGAGCCGCTCCTCGACGGCTTCAAGGCGTTCCTGCCGCCGCAGGCCGCCGCGATCCTGTCGCTGCTCGCCCTCATCGGTCTGCTCGCCTCGCTCATGGGCATCATGTTCGCCTACGGGCGCAACATGTACTCGCTGTCGCGGGCGGGCTACTACCCGCGGTGGCTGTCGCTCACGGGCAAGCGCCAGACGCCGTGGGTGGCGCTCACCTTCGGTGCCGTGCTGGGCTTCATCGCGCTCGTCATCCTCCAGGCCGCGGGCGGCGACACGAGCCCTGCCGGCGCGATCGTGCTCAACATCGCCGTGTGGGGCGCGGTGCTCGCATACTTCCTGCAGATGGTGTCGTTCATCATCCTGCGTAAGAAGTTCCCGAACGCCGAACGTCCGTACAAGAGCCCGTGGGGATTGTTCGGGGCCTACTCGGCCGCGATCATCGCGGCGATCGTGTTCGTCGGTCTGTTGTTCAACCCGACGTTCCTCCTCGCGATCGTCGCGATCATCGTCGTCTACGTCGTGATCTTCATCGGCTTCGCCGTCTACGGCCGCAAGCGCCTCATCCTCTCGCCCGAGGAGGAGTACGCCCTGTCCGGCGGCCTGCACCGCGACCCGCAGCGCGAGGGCTACGACACCATGGAGAAGGACGTCTTCGGAGACCGCCGCTCCTGAAAGACCCGAACGGGCCGGGTGCTGCTGAGGGCGCACCCGGTCCGTTCGCACGTCCGGCTGCGTTCACGGATGCAACAGATCCGACGCGACACGCCGACGACGGGACCGAGGATGCCGGGTGTCGCCCGGCATCCGTTGCATCCGTAGACGCGGCTCAGCGAGCCCCGAAGCCCCGGAGGTACTCGACCGTCCGCGTCAGGTTCTCGTTCAGGGTCCGCATCGAGTCGACGGTGATCCGTTCGTCGTTCCATCCGTCGAAGCCCGACGTTCGCGCCCGCACGTCATCCCAGGTTGGCTCGGCGAAGCCCTCGAGGGGGCGTCGTCGGGTCTCGAGGCGGCGGCGGTGCTCGTCCGGATCCGAGCAGACCACCTCGACGAACGCGACCGGGACTCTCTGCTCAGCGGCGAGCGACCGCCACTGGTTCCGCGCGAGTTCGGCATCGTTGACCGCGTCGATGATGACGTCACCGCCGATGCAGAGCTGCTCGCGCGCGAGATCCTCGGCGACGACGTACGCCGCGAGCCCCGTCGGCTGGTCGCGGTCGATGCCCGCGCGCCACAATGCGGACTCGATGGGGTCGACCGAGAGGATCGCGCAACGCAGTTCACCGGCGATCCGCTCTGCCAGCGTGCTCTTTCCCGACGCGGGCAACCCTGCCATGACGATGAGCATGGCCCCATCCTCGCGTGCGCCCCGGCCGTGTTCGCGGATGCAATGGATCGCGTGCGACACGCCGGTGACGGCCACGCGGATGCCGGGTGTCGCCCGGCATCCGTTGCATCCGCTGACGCGGGGCGCCGTTGTGCGCGGGCCACCGCTGGACCCGGCCGACCCCAGGACTAGGGTGTGGGCATGAGCCACGCCGGAGCGGGGATGCCCCTGCGCGACTATCGGGTCCACCGCTACGTCAACGCGTTCTGCCCGACGTGCCACGAGGAGGACCCGGACCGTCCGCTGAGCGAGGTGCGCCGGCTGTCGGGGTGGCTCGCCGACCGAGACGGCACGGTCTGGCTGGAACGCGGATGCCCCGACCACGGCCTCGTGCGTACGCTCTACGACGAGTCGGCCGAGATCCTCACCTATCTCGAGCAGTGGACCGCGCCGACGAAGGCGCACGGTCCCGACACGACCGGCAACTTCAAGCCGGTGCCCTCGGCCTACGAGGACGGTCTGCCGCAGATGCAGACCCAGCACACCTGCATCCTGCTCGAGGACCTGCTCGACCACTGCAACCTCAAGTGCCCCACCTGCTTCGCGGAATCGAGCCCGGCGGCCTCTGCCGTTGCGCCGCTGGCCGAGGTGCTCGCGTCGGTCGACGCGCGGCTCGCGAAGGAGAACAATCGCATCGACGTGCTGATGCTGTCGGGCGGTGAGCCGACCCTCTATCCGTGGCTCGAACAGCTCCTCGAGCATCTCGTCGCCCGGCCGATCGTCCGCATCCTGCTGAACTCGAACGGTCTCCGCATCGCGCAGGACGACGCTTTCGTCGAGGTGCTCAAGAAGCACCGTGAGCGGGTCGAGGTCTACCTGCAGTACGACGGCGAGTCGGCCGCGGCATCCGCCTTCCACCGCGGCGCCGACATCCGCCGGTTCAAGGAACGCGCGATCGAACGGCTGTCGGATGCCGGAGTGTTCACCACCCTCACGATGACGGCGACCCTCGGGGTCAACGACGGCGAGATCGGCGCGGTGATCCGCCGCGCGATGGCGACGCCGTTCGTCGGCGGCGTGACGATCCAGCCGGTGTTCGGCTCGGGGCGCTCGTCGGGCATCGACCCGAACGACCGTCTCACGCACACGGGTGTGCTGAACCGGCTCGACCCGCAGACGGACGGCGAGGTCACGTGGCGCGACCTCACGGCGCTGCCGTGCAGCCACCCGCACTGCTGCTCGGTCGGCTACCTGCTCAAGGACGATGCCGGCGACTGGAAGTCGCTCGTCGGGCTCATCGGGCACGAGCGGTTGAAGGACTTCCTCGACCTGCAGCCCGACATGATCGCCAACCGCATCGCCGACAGCAACGTCAACAAGGCGATCCGCGAGGTGGTGAAGGGGTCGCTTCTCGACCTGCTGAGCGAGCAGTCGTCGCTGTCGCATCCGTCCATGAGCTCGATCTGGCGCGACATCTGCCAGAACTGCGACCTCGGGATCGGCACCCTCGCCACCCTCGCCGCATCGAAGCTGCCGGGGCAGCACGCGCGTCTGCGAAAGATGATGGGCGAGCGGGTGCTGCGGATCACCGTGAAGCCGTTCATGGACATCAACACGATGATCGAGGAACGTCTCACGCAGTGCTGCGTGCACGTGGCGACCGTCAACGAGTCGACCGATGCGCACCAGTGCGCTCCGTTCTGCGCTGTGCAGGCGTGGGCGCCCCTGGGCCGCACTCGCCTGTCGACCGCGATGGGCGGTCGACAGCAGATCCCGGTGAGCGTCTCGTGAGCGCGGCGGGGTTCGGGCACCTCAACCAGCGCGACGAGAGCGTCGCCGATCCGGTCGCGCCGTTCGACCCCCTGAGGCTGTGCGTCTTCGCGACGATCGCCGTGATCGCTGCCGTCACGGGGCCTCTCGCGGTCGCTTTCTTCGCCGGTGTCGCGATTGCCGGGTACATGCGCGCCCGGCGCGCAGGGCTGCTCCGCTCGCGCTGCAAGCTCGGCGACACCCGGCTCGTCCTGGCCTACCTGTGCGTGCTCGAGGTGCTCGCCCTGGCGGCGATCCCGCTGTGGGTCATGCTCTGGATGCGGCTGCTGGGCTGACCCGTGTTCCCACTGCTGAGCGACCTCGCACCCTGGCTGCCGCCGATCGACACGCACGCCGTGTTCGTGGGCCTCGGGCTGCTCGCCGCGGGGGTCGTCTTCCTCATCGAGAAGCGCCGACGCGGCGTCAGCGACCCGCGGATCGCCTATCTCGTGCTCGGCGCGCTCGTCGGCGCCGCCGTGCTCTCGCGGCTCGGAACATGGGCGCAGCACCTCGATCCGTCGAAGAACCTGTCCCTCATCGATCAGCTCGCCTACGGCAACGCGTCGATGCTGTCGGCGCTCGTCGGCGCGTGGCTCGGTGTGCACGTCGCCAAGCGGATCGCGCGCTACGCCGACCGGTCCGGCGACCTCTTCGCCCCCGCCGTGGCGCTGGCCATGGCGATCGGACGCATCGGATGCCTCCTCACCGAGCAACCCGGGACCCCGACCGGCGCCGGGTGGGGCATCGTCCTCGACCCGGCCGCAGCCGCACGCGTCGGGGCGCCCGCGGGCGTGCCGCTGCACCCGAGCTTCGTGTACGAGATCGTCTTCCATGCGGTCGCCTTCGCGGTGCTCTGGTTCTGGCTGCGCCACCGGCCCATCGCGCCGGGCGAGACCCTGACGCTGTACATCGCGGCGTACGCGGTGTTCCGTTTCGCCGTCGAGTTCGTCCGCGGCAATGAGGTCGCGTGGCTCGGGCTCACGAGGCCGCAGCTGTTCCTCGCCGTGACGATCCCGCTGCTGTTCGCCCGCCTCGCCTGGATGGCCTCGCGCGGACGACTGACCCTGCACGACACCCCACCGATCGGAAGGATGGCCGCCGATGTCCCCCGAACCTGATCGTCCCGACGACGCCGACCCGACGCCGCCTACCGACCCGCCGGCGGGTCCGCCCGCGGGCGCGCCGCAGGGTCCGCCGGCCGGCGA
>NZ_JAMXSA010000089.1:0-5609 GCF_024124465.1 Microbacterium sp. CnD16-F | reverse complement strand
GTCGGGGTTCCGTTCCATGAGGCCGATCGTCGCCTTGACGGCGAGGTCGTCGGCGCGCGTGTTCCAATACATGCCCTTTTCGCCCGCACGCCCGAACGGGGTGCGCATTCCGTCGGTGCTGCGGCTGCACCGCCGGCCGTTCCCGACGCGTCTCGTGCCGCCCGTGCGCGCGATGTTCGAGACCGTCGCCCCGCACACGACCGGCCCGCTGCGGCCCGTCTTCGCGAGCATCGGCGTGACGGGACGGCTGCTCGCGAAGGTCTTCCCGCGGCTCGGTCCCGAGCTGAACGCCCTCGTGCGGACGACGGCGGTGGTGACCGAGCTCGCCGGCGCCGCGGGGGCGAACGTCCTCGCCACCTCCGCCCGGGCGAGCGTGAACGTCAGGCTGCTGCCCGGCGACACGGCCGCGTCGGCGGCCGCCCGCATCCGTCGTGTCATCGCCGACCGCCACGTCGAGGTCGAGGTCGCGTCGGCCTCGGAGCCCTCGCCGGTGTCGCCGTGGACGGGACCCGCGTGGGACCGCCTCGTCGCCGCCACCGCGTCGGCTCTCGGGGAGGACGTCCTCCCGACGCCCTACATCCAGCTCGGCGCCAGCGACAGCCGGTGGTTCACCGCGATCAGCGATCACGTGTACCGGTTCACGCCGTTCCACCTGACGCGCGGCGAGCGGGAGGCCCTGCACTCGCACAACGAGCGCATCCGCGTGGGGTCGTGGCTGCGGGGGATCGAGTTCTACCGCGACCTGCTCCGGGCCGGCTGAGTTCAGCCGCGCTCGGCGAGCGCCTTCGAGATCCGCTGCAGCGACACCGGCTCGGCGGTGCCGAGGCGCTGCGCGAACAGGCTCACGCGGAACTCCTCGAGGAGCCACCGCGCGTGGACCAGGTGCGCGGCAGCGCCGGCGGGGAGCGGGAGGGTGCCCCCGGCATCCGCGAACAGGGCTGCGGCGCGCTCGTACTCGGTCATCCGCTGGCGGTCGCGGCCGGGGTTGTCGGAGAGGGCGTCGACGCGGTCCTTCGCTCCCTGCAGGTAACGCGGCAGGTGCGCGAGACGGGCAGTGCCGGTGCGGGAGAGGAAGCCCGGGTGCAGGAGCGCCGCGAGCTGACCCTTCACGTCGCCGAGGGCGGCGAGCAGCGTCATCGAGTTCTGGTTCTTGACGGCGCGTTCGACGTCGCGCTGCAGGGTGAGGATGCGGGCGGCGAGCGACACGGTCTGGAACAGCTCGTCGACGACGCGGCTCGAGAACGCGTCGCGGGCGGCCGTGAACGCGGCCTCGGTGCGGATGACGGCGTCGCCCATGACGGCGTCGGCCACGGCGACCCGGGCGTCCTCGATCAGCGCCTTCGCCGAGGGGTACGGCGACGCCGCGAGGGCCAGCTTCTCGGGGGCGGTCAGGTGGTCCATGACGTAGGCCGTGGGGGAGGGGACGGCGAGCAGCAGCAGGCGTCGCGCGCCCGCGCGGGTGAGGTCTGCCGCGCGCTCGGCGGTCGCCTCGATCCGCAGCGACACGGCGTCCTTCGCGTCGACGAGGGCGGGGTAGCCGCGGACGACGCCGCCGGCGACCTTCGTGTCGACGACGGCGGGCAGGTCGCCGACGTCCCACGTCGTGATGCCCGTGCGTTCGATCGGCGCGCTCGCGGCCGCGACGGCCGCGGCGGGGGATGCCGAGGGCTGCGGCTCCCTCTTCGGGCTGAGCGACCGGGCGACCGACTCGCGGGCGCGACCGGCGAGGCGGTCCTGCAGCTCGCGCAGATCGCGGGACGAGCCCACCGTGCGCCCGCGCTGGTCGACGGCGCGAAATGAGACGGTCAGGTGGGCGGGCACGCGCTCGAGGTCGAAGTCGCGCTCGGTCACCGGCTGGTGCGCGACGCGCTGGATGCGTGCGGCGAGCGCCGCGCGCAGGGTGGATGCCGGGAGTCCGTCGGTGTCCTCCGGCCCCGAGCCGCGCAGCTCGTCGCCGAGGGTCGCCGCCCAGTCCGCGGCCGGGACGACGTGGCGCCGGATCGCCTTCGGGAGCGCCTTGATGAGCGCCGTGACGAGCTCGTCCCGCATCCCGGGCACCTGCCAGTCGAAACCGTCGGGGCGCAGCTGCGCGAGGAGGGCCAGCGGCACGACGATGCTGACGCCGTCATCGGGGGCGCCCGGCTCGAACCGGTAGGCGACCGACAGCACCTGGTCGCCCTGACGCCAGCGCGCCGGGAAGTCGCGCTCGTCGGTGCGGGCGGACTCGCCGAGGAGGTCGGCCTCGGTCATGTCGAGCAGCTTCGGGGTGCGCGGCTGCGTCTCGCGCCACCACGCCTCGAACGAGCGGACGTCGAACACGTCGTGCGGCACCCGCGCGTCGTAGAAGGCGTACACGGCCTCGTCGCCGACGAGGATGTCGCGGCGACGCTCCCGCTCCTCGATGCGCTCGAGCTGGCGGCGGAGCTCGCCGTTGCGGCGCTCGAACGCGGTGAGCCGCTTGTCGAGGTGCTGGCTGTTCCACTCGCCCTCGACGAGCGCGTGGCGCAGGAACAGTTCGCGCGCCAGGTCGCGGTCGCGGCGGGCGAGCTGCACGCGCCGGCGCGGGATGATCTCGACCCCGAAGAGCGTCACCTTCTCGGCCGCGACGGCGGCACCGGCATCCTTCGACCAGTGCGGGTCGCTGAGACTGCGGTGCGCGAGATCGCCGGCGAGGTCCTCGGCCCACGCGGGGTCGATCGCCGCGACGGTCCGGCCGAACAGGCGCGAGGTCTCGACGAGCTCGGCGGCCATGACGGCGTCGGGCGAGGCTTTGCGCAGGCCCGAGCCGGGGAAGATCGCGAACGCGGCGCCGCGGGCACCCCGGTACTGCGGGAGGGGCTTGCGGGCGTTCTTCTTTGCGGGATCGGTCGTGACCGAACGCGTGTCGAGGATGCCGATGTGCGACAGGAGCCCCGAGAGGATCGCGCGGTGCAGCGCATCGGGGTCGGCGGCGCCGGCGGTGCGGCGGGGCGCGTCCTTCGGGGCGCCCGAGCGCGACAGCGTGCTCAGCTGGCGGTGCACGTCGAACCACTCCCGCACCCGCACGTAGTTGAGGTGCTCGCTGCGGCACAGGCGCCGGAACGCGCTCGAACCCAGCTCGCGCTGCTGCTCGCGGAGATGGTTCCAGAGGTTCAGCAGGGTGAGGAAGTCGCTCGTCGGGTCGACGAACCGGGCGTGCAGCCGGTCGGCCTCCTCCCGGCGCTCCTCGGGGCGTTCGCGGACATCCTGGATCGACAGCCCCGCGACGATCGCGAGGACGTCGCGCGAGACGCCGAGCTTCTCCGCCTCCAGCAGCATCCGCGCGAAGCGGGGGTCGATCGGCAGACGGGCGATCCGTCGGCCGAGGCCCGTCAGTCGCAGCGCGCCCGTGCGCCCCGTCACGGCGCGGAGCTCGGTGAGCAGCTCGACCGCGGCCTTCACGCCGCGGCTGTCGGGCTTCGTGAGGAACGGGAACTCCGTGACGTCGCCGAACCCGAGCGAGAGCATCTGCAGGATCACCGATGCGAGCGAGGTGCGGAGGATCTCGGGCTCGGTGAACTCCGGCCGGGAGGTGAAGTCGTCCTCGCCGTAGAGGCGGATCGCGATGCCCGCCGACGTGCGGCCGGCGCGCCCCGAGCGCTGCTGCGCGGAGGCCTGCGAGATCGCCTCGATCGGCAGGCGCTGGATCTTCGACCGCACGCTGTAGCGCGAGATGCGCGCCGTGCCGGCGTCGACGACGTAGCGGATACCGGGGACCGTGAGGCTCGTCTCGGCGACGTTCGTGGCGAGGATGATCCGCCGCCGCACCCCGGCGACCGAAGACGGCTCGAACACGCGGTGCTGCTCGGCGGAGCTGAGCCGGCCGAACAGGGGCAGCACCTCCGTCGGACGCGCGTCCTTCGCGTAGAGGCCGCGGACGGCGTCCATCGCGTCGCGGATCTCGGCCTCGCCGGGGAGGAAGACGAGCACGTCGCCGTCGGGCTCGCGGTCGAGCTCTCGAAGGGCCGCGAGCAGCCCGTCGACGTCGTCCTCGGACGCGGTGTCGTGCGGGCGGTAGCGGATCTCGACGGGGTAGGTGCGGCCCGAGACCTCGATGATCGGGGCGGGCACGCGCTCGCCGTCCGGCGCGGTCGCGGCGAAGTGCGCCGCGAAGCTCTCGGGGTCGATCGTCGCCGAGGTGATGATCACCTTCAGGTCGGGACGCTCGGGCAGGATGCGGGCGAGGTACCCCAGCAGGAAGTCGACATTGAGCGAGCGCTCGTGCGCCTCGTCGACGATGATCGTGTCGTAGCGGCGCAGCAGACGGTCGCGGTGGATCTCGTTGAGTAGGATGCCGTCAGTCATGAGCGTGACCTGCGTGGCGTCGGTCACCTCGTCCGTGAAGCGGACCTTGTAGCCGATCGCCCCACCGAGCGGCACCTGCACCTCGTGGGCGAGGCGTTCGGCGATCGAGCGGGCGGCGATCCGGCGGGGCTGCGTGTGGGCGATGCGCGTGCGCCCGAGCTCGAGGCACATCTTCGGCAGCTGCGTCGTCTTGCCCGACCCGGTGGCACCGGCGACGATGACGACCTGGTTCTCCGCGATGGCGCGCGTGATCTCCTCCCGCGCGGCGCTGACGGGCAGCTCCGGGGGATACGAGAGGACGGGGGCGGGTGCGGACACAGCCTTCGATGCTATCGCGCGGGCGGATGCCGGCGGTCGCCCGCCGCCTGCCGGACCCGGCTCAGCGGTCGGCGGTCTGCGGGGCGTCCAGCAGCGGCAGGTCGGCCGCCGTGACCAGGCGCGAGAGGACGGCGTGCTCGACGAGGCGCGCACGCCGGTTCGTCGCGAGCTTGCCGGCGCCGCCGCGCAGGCCCTGCACACCCTCGCGGTCGAACTTGTCGCACACGTTGTCGAGCTTGCGGTTGAACGTCGTGAGCGGCCAGCCCAAGCGCTCGGCGGCCTTCGCCGAGGTGGGGATCTGACTCGAGCCCATCATCCCGCCGCGCAGGATCGGCTCGCACAGGGCGATGAGCAGCAGTCGCTGGCTGGCCGTCAGCGGGACCGCGCCGATCGTCGTGCCGCCGTCGGTGCTGTCGCCCTCGAGCGGGGACGTGCGTCCCGTGAAGCGGGCGGCGCCGTTGCGGATCGTGAACTCGTACGTGTACGCGCCCGCCGTGAACATGACGACGAGCTCGGGGAACACGAGCGGCACGCGCGTTCCCGGACCGAGCATCGCCTGGTAGGCGCCGTCGGCCGTGGCGAGCGCGACCGAGATGGACCGGCCCGTGTTGGTGAGCCACCACATGCCCTGCGACGACTCGATCTCCAGCAGCCGGCGGTGCAGGTACGGGTTCGTGTCGATGACGAGGTCCGCGTCGCGACCGATGGAGAAGGTCTCACCCGGCGTCGGGTGGAACCACTCCCCGCAGAACTCGATCCCGAGCTCGGCGGCCTCCGTCTCGGCCGTCATCTCGATGTCCTCCGTCATCACATTCCCCCTTGAACGAGCACGACGATGCCCCAGACGGCGCCGGCGACGACCGCGGTGCCGACGAGGCCGACGAGCAGCAGCAGCCCTGTGCGCGACCGGCGCGCCGGTGCGGGCGCCGGCGACACCGGGGGCGCGACCGGGGTCCGCACGACGCGTG
>NZ_JAMXSA010000088.1:0-5640 GCF_024124465.1 Microbacterium sp. CnD16-F | reverse complement strand
ACTCGGCGACCGGCGCCGCGGGCTCCGCCGACGCACGGCGGCGCAGCGGGGCGGAAGCCTGCGCGTCCTGCTCCTGCTGCAGCCCCTGGGCGATGCCGCGGCCGGTGGCCTGGCCCTGGATGATGCCGCGCAGGTCGATGCCCGTCGCCGCCTGAACGGCGTCGAACGTGGCGCGCATGCTCGAGGCGCTCTCGCCGGCGATGTGGCTCGACGCGCCCTCGCCGCCGAGGACCGTGATCGACCCGACCTTGTCGAAGCCGCGGGCGAACTCGGTCATGAGCGGCACGAGGGCCTCGATCGCTCGCTGTGCGAGCAGCGCCTCCTGGTTCTGCGCGATGGCCGCGGCTTCGGCCTTGATCGCCTCGGCGCGGGCCTCACCCTCGAGCCGGATCGCGTCGGCCTCGGCCTGGGCGCGAAGGCGCGTCGCCTCGGCTTCCTGGGCCGCGATCTGCGCGCGGGCCTCGGCGGCCTTGACCTGCGTGTACGCGTCGGCGTCCGCCGAGCGCTGGCGCTCGTAGAGCGACGCGTCGGCGACCTTCTTGACGTCGGCGTCGAGCTGGGCCTGCCGGTTCTCGGCCTGCTGCAGGAGGACCGCCTGCTCGCGCTCGGCGCGGGCGAGGGCCTCGGCCTGCTCGGCTTCGGCGCGGGCGCGACCGACCTCAGCGGAGGCCTGGGCGGTGTTGCGGTCGTACGCGGTCTGCTCGATGAGGTTCGCCTCGTCGGTGGCGATCTGGCGCGCCTTGACCTCGCGGGCCGCGTTGATGCGGGCGACCTCGGCCTCGCGGCGCACGCGCTCGACCTCGGTGGCGCCGAGGGCGTCGATGTAGCCGTTCTTGTCGGTGACGCCCTGGATCTGGAACGAGTCGAGGATGAGGCCCTGCGCGAGCAGGTCGCTCTTGATGCCCTCGGCGATCTGGTCCGACAGCTTCTGCCGGTCCTTCATGAGCTGCTCGACGGTCAGGGTTGCGACCACGCCGCGCAGCGCACCCTCGAGCTGCTCGGTGGTGAACTGCTCGATCGCGCCGTCCTGCGAGAGGAACCGCTCCGCGGCGCGACGGACGAACTCGGGGTCGGAGCCGATCTTGACGAGTGCGACACCGCTGACGTTGACGGTGACGCCGTTGGATGCCTGTGCCGTCGGCTCCATCTTGATCTGGCGCGCGCGCAGCGAGATCATCTCGGCGCGCTGCGTGAGTGGGTTGACCAGGGCGCCGCCGCCGGTGATGACGGAGATGCGCGAGGAGTCCCCCGAGGCGCTCTTCTGATTGCGACCGACGATGACGAGCGCCTGGTCGGCCTTCGCGACCTTGTACCAGGCCCGCAGCGCCACCATGAAGATGATGATGAAGACGATGACGGCGACGACGATGATGCCGCCGACCACAAACGCGCCTCCCGCGATGAGTGCATCCATGTGTGAGTTCCCCCGTGAGTCTCGATGTCCTTCGTGCGGCACGGCGAACGTGCCCACGTCGAACGTATCGGTTACTCCAGCCGCGTGATGAGGTTCGCGGCATCCCGCCCCTGCCCCTACGCTGACGCCATGACGATGCCGCCGCCCCCGCCGCCCGCGCAGCCGTACCCGCCCGCTCCGCCGCTGCGTCCCGAGGACGAAAAGCTCTGGGCGACACTGACCCACCTGAGCGGCATCTTCCTCTCGTTCGTGGGCGCGCTCGTCGTCTACCTCGTGCTGCGCGACCGGGGGCCGTTCATCCGCGCCCACAGCGCCGCCGCCCTGAACTTCCAGCTCACGGTGCTGATCGCCGCGTTCGTGTGCATCCCGCTGTCGTTCATCGGAATCGGTTTCCTGCTGCTGCTCGCGGTGGGCGTCTACGCCCTCGTGATCGAGATCGTCGCGGCTGTGAAGGCGAGCCAGGGGCAGTGGTACACGCCGCCCCTCAGCATCCGCTTCGTCTCCTGACCCTCGTCGAGCGCCGGAACGGGCCCGGATAGACTGAGGGATGCCGCGTGTCGCGGCGTCCGCGCCCTCGCGCACCCTCTTCACGACGACCATTGGAGCCACCGTGGCCGAGCAGTCCCGTCTCGACAAAGTCATCGCCCTCGCCCGTCACCGCGGGTTCGTCTTCCAGGCGGGCGAGATCTACGGCGGGTCGCGGTCGGCGTGGGACTACGGTCCCCTCGGCACGGAGCTGAAGGAGAACATCCGGCAGCAGTGGTGGCAGACCTTCGTCCGCGGTCGCGGTGACATGGTCGGGCTCGACTCGTCGATCATCCTCCCCAAGCGCGTCTGGGAGGCGTCGGGTCACGTCGCGACCTTCACCGACCCGCTCGTGGAGTGCCTCCAGTGCCACAAGCGGTTCCGCGAGGACACGCTCATCGAGGACTTCGAGGCGCGCAAGGGACGCACGGCCGAGAACGGTCTCGGCGACGTGCCCTGTCCGAACTGCGGCACGAAGGGCCAGTACACCGAGCCGAAGTCGTTCTCGGGTCTCGTGAAGACCTACCTCGGCGTCGTCGACGACGAGAGCGGCCTCTACTTCCTTCGTCCCGAGACGGCGCAGGGCATCTTCGTGAACTTCTCGAACGTCCTCACCGCGAGCCGCAAGAAGCCGCCGTTCGGTATCGGCCAGGTCGGCAAGGCGTTCCGCAACGAGATCACCCCCGGCAACTTCATCTTCCGCACGCGCGAGTTCGAGCAGATGGAGATCGAGTTCTTCGCGCCGCCGGCCGAGGCGGGCGAGTGGTTCGACCACTGGGTGCAGGCCTGCTGGAACTGGTTCATCGACCTCGGCATCGACCCCGAGAACATGCGTCAGTTCGACGTGCCCGAGGAGGACCGCGCGCACTACTCCGCCGGCACGATCGACGTCGAGTACCGCTTCGGGTTCGCGGGCAAGGAATGGGGCGAGCTGATGGGTGTCGCCAACCGCACCGACTACGACCTGTCGAGCCACATCGAGGCCTCCGGGCAGAAGCTCACCTACTTCGATCAGGCATCCGGCGAGACCTACGTCCCGTACGTCATCGAGCCGTCGTTCGGTCTGACCCGCGCCATGATGGCGTTCCTCGTCGACGCGTACCGCGAGGAGGAGGTACCGAACGCGAAGGGCGGCACCGACACCCGTACGGTGCTCGGCCTCGACCCGCGCCTCGCGCCCGTCAAGGTGGCGGTGCTGCCGCTCAGCCGCAACGAGCGCCTGTCGCCACTGGCTCGCAAGGTCGCCGACGACCTGCGCGCGAACGGCTGGAACGTCGACTTCGACGACGCCGGCGCGATCGGCCGCCGCTACCGCCGCCAGGACGAGATCGGCACGCCGTTCTGCGTCACGGTCGACTTCGACTCGCTCGACGACGACGCCGTGACCATCCGCGACCGCGACTCGATGGCGCAGGAGCGCGTGGCCCTGACCGAGCTGCACGCCTACCTCGCTCCGCGCCTCCGCGGCGCCTGATCCCCCGGACCGTTCAGCCGAGGACGGTGATCGTCGCGCCGGGGAGGTCGTCCTCGACATATCGCCGCAGAGATTCAGACAGGATGCCGCGGAGCACATCCATGTCGACTGCGGCGAGGTCCTTCACGTACAGGCAGCTCGCGCCGACCGTGTGCGGCCCCAGTCCGGCCAGCGCGTCGACGTGCGCGTCCGCCCGGTCGAGGTAGATCGTCGTGGCGGCCTTGCGGGGCGAGAAGCCGAGCAGCGGCATCTCGCCCGTGGTGCCGGTGGCGTAACGGTAACGGCAGGCGCCGAAGCCGATGATCGACCCGGTCCACATCTGCGGCTCGCGCCCGGTGAGCTCCCGCAGCAGCGCGACGAGGGTCTCGGCATCCGAACGGCGCGTCGCGGGCGTGACCTGCGCGACGAACTCGCCGACGTCCCGCCCCGTGCGCTCCACGGGTCAGCCCTTCGCGGCTTTGGCGGCGGCTTTGGCGGCGCGCTTGTGCTCGCGGACCTTCGCGAGCGACTCCGGCGAGACGATGTCGGCGACGGAGCGGAACGAGCCCTCCTCCCCGTAGGCGCCGGCGGCCTCGCGCCAGCCGGTTCCCGTGAAGCCGTACTGCTTGCCGAGGAGCGCGAGGAAGATCCGCGCCTTCTGGTCACCGAAACCCGGCAGCGCCTTGAGTCGCTTCAGCACGGTCGCGCCGTCCGGGTCGCCCTCGGTCCACAGCGCGGCGGCATCCCCGCCCCACTCGTCGACGAGTGCCTGGCACAGCGCCTGCACGCGACCGGCCATCGAACCGGGGAAGCGGTGCACGGCCGGGGTCTGACCGAACGCGGCGGCGAACTCCTCGGGGTCGGTGGCGGCGATGCCGGCGGCGTCGAGCCCGCCCGTGCGATCGCGGATCTTCAGCGGCCCGGCGAAGGCCGTCTCCATCGCGATCTGCTGGTCGAGCAGCATGCCGATCAGGAGGGCGAGTGGTTCGTCGGTGAGGAGCGCGTCGGCGGCCTCGTCGCCGGTGATGTGGAGGGCCATGCGTCCATGTTCCCACTCTCGGCTCGCGCGGGGTGGGGGAGGATGGACACCATGGATGCCGCGGCCGCCCCCGATCTCATCTCGCAGGCGCGACGTGCGCGCGTCGCCGTCGTCGGAGGCGGTGTCGCCGGGCTCGTCGCAGCGCTCGAGTGCGCCAAGCTCGGCATCCGGGTGACCCTGTTCGAGGCGGGGGAGCGACTCGGCGGCATCGTCGCGTCCGCCGAGCTCGACGGACGGCGGGTCGATGTCGCCGCCGACGGCTTCCGCGTCGCTCCGGGTGCCCTGCAGGAGCTTCTCGACGACCTCGGCCTCCGGGACGCGGTCGTGTCGGCGCGCGAGGCCGAGACCTGGGTCGCCGGCCCTCACGGGGTCGCACCGCTGCCGGATGCGTCGATCCTCGGCATCCCGGCCAACCCCTTCGACGCCCGCGTGCGCCGGATCATCGGATGGTCGGGGACCTGGCGGGCCTATGTCGACCGGCTGCGGCCGCCGCTGACGATCGGCGCCCAGCGCAGCCTCGGGGCCCTCGTCGAGAGCCGGATGGGTCCGCGGGTCCTCGAGCGGATGGTCGCGCCGCTGACCTTCGGCATCCACGGCGTCCCTCCCGAGGAGGTCGACGTCGACCGGGCAGCCCGCGGCCTCAACGCCGCGCTCACGCGCACCGGTTCGCTCTCGGGCGCCGTCGCGCAGCAGCTGCCCGACGGCGACGCCGGATCCTCGCGCGCCACGATCGAGGGCGGTATGTCGGTCTTCGTCGACGCGGTCGCGGAACGCCTCGCCGACCTCGAGGTCGACGTCCGCACCGGAACCGCGGCCACCGGGCTGCGGCGTACCGACGACGGCTGGACCGTGACGTGGACGGCGGAGGACGAGGAGCGGACGCTCGACGTCGACGCGGTCATCGTCGCGGCCCCCGAGGGGCCCGCTCGGCGACTGCTCGCGCCCCACCTTCCCGGCCTCGACGGCGCCGTCCTCTCGCCGGAGGACGTCGACGTCGTGACGCTCGTCCTCGATGCCCCCGCCCTCGACGCCCGCCCGCGCGGTCACGCCGTCTACGCGGCTCCGGGCGCCGCGGCGGCGATCGCGGTCGTGCACGCGACGGCGACCTGGCCGCACCGTGCGGGCGAGCCGCACATCGTCCGGGTGACGACACCGGCGAGCGACCTGGCGGACGGCGACGCGATCGCCGCGTCCACGGCCGCCGCCGCC
>NZ_JAMXSA010000087.1:0-6021 GCF_024124465.1 Microbacterium sp. CnD16-F | reverse complement strand
GGCGCCGGCAAGGAGCACCACGACGGCAAGCCCGCACCGGCGCGCCGGCGGCGCCGCCGTCGGGGCGGATCGGGCGCCGGCGCGCCCGTCGCGGGGGCCTGATTCCGCTCGTCGCGCTACGGCGTGACGAGCGAGCTGCCCGACCCGAGGGCGACGATCCTCGCGATCGCGTCCTCGGACGTCGTGTTCTCCCCCGGCACGTTCGGCTTCCCCCGGCCGTGGTAGTCGCTCGAGCCGGTCGCGATGAGGTCGTGCGCGGCGACGAGGCGCCGGAGTTCCCCGAGCGCGGGTTCGACGTTCTCGCGATGGCCGAGCTCGAAGCCCGCGAGGCCCGCGTCGAGCATGTCCCGCACGACCCGGTCGGGCAGGCGGCCGGCGCGGCCCGCCGGGTGCGCGATCACCGGCACTCCCCCGGCGCCGGCGACGGCCGCCACCGCCGCGACCGGGTCGGGCGCGTACAGGGCGACGTAGTAGTCGCTCCGAGGGGACAGGATGCCGCTGAACGCCTCGCCGCGGTCGCGGACGTGGCCGCGGGCCACCAGGGCGTCGGCGATGTGGGGCCTGCCCACCGTCGCCCCCTCGGCGGTCTGCGCCTCGATGTCCTCCCACGTGAGGTCGTAGTCGCGGCCGATCCGTTCGGCCATCGTGCGCGCACGGGAGCGCCGCGAACGCCGGATGCGGTCGGTCAGTGCGCGCAGGCCCGCATCGTCCGGGTCGACGAGGTAGGCCAGGACGTGCACGCTCCGCCATTCATGCCGCGCCGAGAGCTCCATGCCCGGCAGGAACGACATGCCGAGCGACACGGCCGCGTCGGCAGCCTCCGCCCATCCCGATGTCGTGTCGTGATCCGTCAGCGCGGCGGTCCGGATCCCGTGGCGGTGCGCCGCGGCCATGACCGCCGCGGGCGGCTCGGTGCCGTCGGAGTGATCCGAGTGCAGGTGCAGGTCGCCGGGTCCGAACGGGCCGGACGGAGCGGAGGACCCTGCGGACATGGACACGAGCGTACCGCGCGCAGAAACTCCCCAGCCTCCCCGCCTAATCTCGTGGTGTGCTGCGACTGACGGGGATCCTCTTCACGATCGCCACCGCCATCGTCGCCGCCGTCCTGACCTGGCCGCAGTTCTTCCGCCTCGAGCAGACCTTCCCGATCGCACAGCTCGTGTCGCTGCGCCCGGTGCTCGCCGTCGGCTTCGCGGTTCTCGCGCTCGTCGGCCTGCTGATCTGCCTCGGGCGCCGCACCCGCGGATTCGGCGCCGGACTCGCGATGATCGGCCTCCTCGCGAGCGGGGCGAACGTCGGCATCCTCGTCGTCCGCGGCGTCGGGACGACGGGCCTGCCCGAGAAGACGGCGGACAGCATCCGCGTCATGACGTGGAACACCGCGGGTCCCGCCACCGACGTCGATGCGATCGTCACGACCGCCATCGCGATGGACGTCGACATCGTCGCACTCCCCGAGACGAACGACGACACCGGCGAGGCGATCGCGATCGCGATGCGCGAGCGCGGCAACCCCATGTGGGTGCACGAGGAGAACTACCAGGGGTGGGACGCGACCTACACGACCCTGCTCATCTCCCCCGACCTCGGCGACTACGCCGTCGTCGAGTCCGACGCATCCGGCACCACCAACACCTCGGTCGTCCCCAGCGTCGTCGCGATGCCCGTCGACGGCGACGGTCCGATCGTCGTCGCCGTCCACGCCGTCGCCCCTCGCCAGGGCGACATGGACCACTGGCGCAGCGACCTGCGCTGGCTCGCCGACCAGTGCGCCAGCGACGACGTCATCATGGCCGGCGACTTCAACGCGACGGTCGACCACATGAGCCGGCTCGGGACCGACGGCGGCACGATGGGCCGCTGCCGCGACGCGGCGACGGCGACGGGCAACGGCGCCGTGGGGACGTGGGACACCGCGTGGCCGGCGCTGGTCGGCGCGCCGATCGACCACGTCATGACGACGGATGCCTGGCGGCCGACCGGGTCGGTGGTCGTCACCTCGCTCGACGGTTCGGGCGGCGATCACCGTCCGGTCATCGTGCAGGTGGAGCGGGCGGGCTGACGTCCCGCGCGGTCGGTGGGAGACTGGGAGGATGACCACCGACGATCGCGACACCATCGCACCGGAGACCACCGAGACCGCGGCCGCAGCGACCACCAATCGCAAGCAGCCCTTTCCCGCCGGCTTCCTCGACTCCATCTCGACGGGCTGGGCCGAGCGTCCCGCGTCGCTGCCCGAGCAGCGCGCCGAGGCACCGTACGCCGCAGCGCGCCGCGCGGCGGTCTCCGCCGCGTTCCCGGGCTCGCGCCTGGTCGTCCCCGCAGGCTCGTACAAGCAGCGCTCGAACGACACCGACTACCCCTTCCGCGCGCACTCCGCTTTCTCGCACCTGACGGGGTGGGGCGCCGACGCCGTCCCCGACTCGGTGCTCGTGTTCGAACCGACCGACGACGGCCACGACCTCACGCTGTACCTGCGCGAGCGCGCCGATCGGACGACGACCGAGTTCTACGCCGACGCCGCGATCGGCGAGTTCTGGATCGGCCCGCGCCCCGCGCTCGACGCGGTCGCGGCGGACCTCGGCATCCCCACAGCGCACATCGATGCCTTCCACAGCACGGCGGAGGACCGCACGGTCGAGGTCGACGACGAGCTCACCCGGTTCGTGTCCGAGCTGCGCCTCGTGAAGGACCCGTACGAGATCGCCCAGATGCGCCTCGCGGTCGAGGCGACCGGCCGGGGGTTCGACGACATCGTCGCCGAGCTCCCCCGCATCATCGACACGCCCCGCGGCGAGCGTGCCATCGAGGGCGTCTTCCACCTGCGCGCGCGCACCGACGGCAACGGCGAGGGGTACGACACGATCGCCGCTTCGGGTCCGCACGCCTGCTACCTGCACTGGACCCGCAACGACGGCGCGGTCGTCCCCGGCGACCTCGTGCTGATCGACGCGGGCGTCGAGGTCGACAGCCTCTACACGGCCGACATCACCCGCACCCTGCCGGTCTCGGGGACGTTCTCCGCCGTGCAGCGGCGGATCTACGACGCCGTCCTCGAGGCGGCGGATGCGGCCTTCGCCGCGGCACGCCCCGGGGTGAAGTTCCGCGCCGTCCACGAGGCGGCGATGGCCGTCATCGCCGCTCGCACGGCCGAGTGGGGCCTGCTCCCCGTGACCGCCGAGGAGGCGCTCCACGCCGACAAGGGCGGGCAGCACCGCCGGTACATGGTGCATGGCACGAGCCACCACCTGGGCATCGATGTGCACGACTGCGCGCAGGCGCGGCGGGAGATGTACTACGACGGCGAGCTCGAGCCCGGCATGGTCTTCACGATCGAGCCCGGGCTCTACTTCCAGATCGACGACCTCACGGTCCCCGAGGAGTACCGGGGCATCGGGGTGCGGATCGAGGACGACATCCTCATGACCGAGAACGGCCCGGTGAACCTGTCGGCGGACATCCCGCGCACCGCGGACGAGATCGAGGCCTGGATCGCCCGCGCCCGCTCCTGAGGACGCGTCTATGTCCGCCGTCGGGTACACCCCGCCGCCGTCGTTCACGACCCGCCCGCAGCTGACAGGGACGTTCGGCATGGCCGCGTCGACGCACGCCACGGCGACGGCGACGACCATGGCGGTGCTCGAGCGCGGCGGGAACGCGTTCGACGCCGCGTGCGCAGGCGGGTTCGTGCTGCACATCGTGGAGCCGCACCTGAACGGTCCCGGCGGCGACCTCGTCGGTCTCTTCCAACCGGCGGATGCCGCGACCCCCACGGTCCTCATGGGCCAGGGCGCGGCGCCCGCCGGCGCGACGATCGCGCACTTCCGCGCCGAGGGCCTCGACCTCGTGCCGGGCGCGGGCGGACTCGCCGCGGCCGTGCCCGCCGCCGTCGACGCGTGGCTGCTGCTGCTCCGGGACCACGGCACGTGGCCGCTGGCCGACGTCCTGTCGTTCGCGATCGGGTACGCCGAGGACGGCCATCCGCTTCTCCCCGCGGTGTCGGCGACCATCGGTCGGGTCGCCGACCTGTTCCGGGAGCACTGGCCGGCCTCCGCCGACCTGTGGATGCCCGGCGGCGCCCCCGCCGCCGCCGGCGCCCTGCATCGCAACCCGGCGTACGCCGCGGTTCTCCGACGCCTCGTCGAGGCGGGCTCGGGCGACGACCGGATTGCGGCGATCGACGCGGCACGCACCGAGTGGCGCCGGATCCTCGGCGACGCGTGCGACGAGCTCGCCCGCCCGCACCGGCACTCCAGCGGCACCGACCGCGCCGCGGTGCTCACCCGCGCGGACCTCGTCGACCCGCCGGCGGGGTACGAGGAGCCCCTCTCCATCCCGTTCCGCGGTCGCACGGTGTTCAAGGCGGGGGCGTGGACGCAGGGCCCCGCACTCCTCGAGGCGCTCCGGATCCTCGACCCGCTCCCCGACGACCGCCTCGATCCCGCGACCACGGCGGGCGCGCACACCGTCGTCGAGACGCTCAAGCTCGTCCTCGCCGACCGCGACGCCCACCTCGGCGACGGAGCGGATGCCGCGGCCCTCCTCGCGGACGACGTCGTCACCGATCGTCGGGCCGACCTCGGTGATCGGGCCTCGTCGCAGTGGCGCCCCGCGCGCCTGGCGGCTCGGGACCCGTGGCGCCCGCCGCTCCGACGCGACGGCGCCGCCGCCGCGGGCACGGGCGAACCGACCGTCGCCCGTTCGGGAGCGACCCGCGGGGACACCTGCCACATCGACGTCGCGGACCGCTGGGGCAACGTCGTCGCCGTCACGCCGTCGGGCGGGTGGCTGCAGTCGTCCCCCGTCATCCCCTCGCTCGGCTTCTGCCTCGGGACACGCCTGCAGATGACGTGGCTCGACGAGGACTCGCCCGCGGCGCTCCGGCCCGGCACGCGGCCGCGCACGACGCTGTCGCCGACCCTCGTGCACGACGGCGACACCCGCATCGCGATGGGGACGCCCGGCGGTGACCAGCAGGACCAGTGGCAGCTGCCGATGCTCCTGCGCATGTTCGTCGGCGGGTACACCGCGCAGCAGGCGATCGACGCCCCCACCCTCCACTCGACGGGCATGGTCGACTCGTTCTGGCCGCGCACGTGGGATCCGACGGGAGTCGTCGCGGAGGACCGTCTCGGCGACGAGGTCCTCGGCGGCCTCGCCGACCGGGGCCATCGGGTCACGCGCGCGGGCGACTGGTCGCTCGGACGGCTCTCGGCCGTCGGGGTCGACCGGGCCACCGGCATCCTGTGGGCGGCGGCGAACCCCCGCGGTGTGCAGGGTTACGCCGCGGGGCGCTGAACCCGCTCGCGCAGCCACGGGAGCGCGGCAGACGCGGTCGCCGCACCCACCTCGTCCGCCGGCAGAGCGCGGCCGGCGACCTCGAACGAGTGCCGGGCACCCTCGAACCAGAGGATGTCCGCGTCCCGGCACGCGGCGACCGCCGCCTCCAGGTCGGCGAGCGGCTGCAGGAACGGGTCCTTCGTCCCCGACAGGAACAGCTGGGGCGCGGCGACGGCCGGCAGGTGCGCCGTGCGGGCGTTCTCGGGCTTCCCCGGCGGGTGCAGCGGATAGCCGAGGTACACGAGCGCGTCGGGGGCGATCCGACCCTCCGCCGCGGCCATCGACGCCATCCGCCCGCCGTAGGACTTGCCCGCCGCCACGAACGGGATGCCGGGGGTCAGGCGACGACAGAACTCCTCGACGGCGGCCCACGTCTCGATCGCGTGCGCGGCGGGCCCCGGCATCCGTCGTCCTGCCTGGCGGTACGGGAAGTCGAACCGCACTGTCGTGAACCCGGCGGCGGACCAGGCTGCTGCCGCGCCGGCGAGGAAGGGGTGCTCGTGCCCCGCACCGGCGCCGTGGGCGAGCGCGACGATCCCCGCCGGATCCGGGGCGGTTTCTATCGTCGCGGCCAGTTCGACCCCGCCCGCGGGCAGGGTGACCGGGATCATCGCGGCGCGTCGGGAGCGGGAGGCTGCGCCGGTGCGCCGCCCTGCTGCGGCGCGGTCGGCGGCGGCGTCA
>NZ_JAMXSA010000086.1:0-6161 GCF_024124465.1 Microbacterium sp. CnD16-F | reverse complement strand
GATCCCGCCCCGGCCGCCGACCCTCCGCCGCCCGCCGCGCCCGCTCCTGCCGACGCACCCACTCCGGCCGACGCGCCCGCTCCCGAGGCGCCCACCGGCCCGCTCGACGCGGAGGAGGTCGCGCGGATCGTCACGGGGTACACGTTCGAAGAGGAGACGCTCGACCTCGGCGCGCTCGTCAACGGCGACCCGGTCCGCGAGGCGCAGATCCGAATCCCGATCGCGATGACCAACAGACACGGGCTGGTCGCCGGGGCCACCGGCACGGGCAAGACCCGCACCCTGCAGGGGCTCGCCGAGCAGCTCGCGGCCAAGGGCGTGCCGGTCTTCGCGGCCGACATCAAGGGGGACCTCACGGGGGTCGCCACGGCCGGCGAATCGAGCCCGAAGCTCCTGGCCCGCACCGAGGCGATCGGCCAGGCGTGGGAACCGGCGGCATCCGTCACGGAGTACTTCGCGCTCGGCGGCATCGGTACCGGCGTCCCGGTCAGGGCCACCGTCACCGGGTTCGGTCCGCTGCTGCTGAGCCGCGTGCTCGGTCTCAACGAGACGCAGGAGTCGAGCCTCGGCCTCGTCTTCCACTACGCCGACGCGCACGGGCTGCCGCTCGTCGACCTGGCGGACCTGCGCGCCGTCCTCACCCACCTGACCAGCGACGCCGACAAGCCCGAGCTGAAGGACCTCGGCGGGCTGTCCTCCGCCACGGCCGGTGTCATCCTGCGCGAGCTCATCACCTTCGCCGACGGCGGCGCCGACGTGTTCTTCGGCGAGCCGGAGTTCGACGTCCGCGACTTCCTGCGCACCGCCCCCGACGGACGCGGGATCATCTCGCTCCTCGAGGTGCCCGGCATCGCCGACAAGCCCGAACTGTTCTCGACGTTCCTCATGTACCTGCTCGCGGAGCTGTTCGAGATCCTTCCCGAGGTGGGGGATGCCGCCAAGCCCAAGCTCGTGTTCTTCTTCGACGAGGCGCACCTGCTGTTCCGCGACGCGTCGAAGGCGTTCACCGCGGCGATCGTGCAGACCGTGCGCCTCATCCGCTCGAAGGGGGTCGGAGTCTTCTTCGTGACGCAGACCCCGAAGGACGTGCCGGGCGACGTCCTCGGCCAGCTCGGCTCGCGCATCCAGCACGCGCTCCGCGCCTTCACGCCCGACGACGCGAAGGCACTGCGCGCGACGGTGGGCACGTACCCGACTTCGGGCTACGACCTCGAACGCGTGCTGCAGGAGCTCGGCACAGGCGAGGCGATCGTGACCGTCATGAACGAGAAGGGCGCGCCGACGCCCGTCGCCTGGACGCGGCTGCGCGCGCCGCAGGGGCTCATGTCCCCGACCCCGTCGGCCGCCGTGCAGGCCGCCGTCGCGGCGTCGCCGCTGCTCGCGACCTACGGCACCCCGGTCGACCGGGAGTCCGCGCGCGAGATCCTGGCCGCGAAGATGGCGGCGGCGGACGCCGAGGCGGATGCCGCGAAGGCCGCCGCCGACAAGGCGAAGGCCGACGCGGAGTACGCGAAGCAGAAGGCCGCGATGGACAAGGCGCAGAAGAAGGCCGAAGCCGACGCGCAGCGCGAATACGACCGGATCCTCCGCAGCACCGGCGGCCGCACCCGGACCTCGCGTCGCGTCGAGTCCTCGCCGCTCGAGCAGATCCTCGGATCGAAGGCGACGCAGTCGATCATCGGCAGCGTCATCCGCGGCGTGTTCGGGAACGGTCGGCGGTGAGTGCGGCATCCCGCATCCGTCCGTTCCGTCCCGGGGACGAACCCGCCCTCGCCGAGATCTGCCTGCGGACCGCCGACGGCGGCGGCGACGCGACCGGGATCTTCGAGGACGACGCGATCTGGGCCCACATCTGGGTCCTGCCCTACGTCGAACGCCACCCCGACGTGGCTTTCCTCGTCGAGGACGAGGACGGCACCGTCACGGGGTACGTCGTCGCGACGCCCGACACCGACGCGTTCGAGCGGTGGTTCCGCGACGAGTGGTGGCCGCGCCACGCGCACCGCTGGCCGAAGCCCGAGCGCGAGGTCACGCGTCAGGACGGCACCCTGCTCTACGCCCACAGCCGCGGGGAGAAGCCCGAGCGGTACGCCGAGGAGTTCCCCGCGCACCTGCACATCGACCTGCTGCCGCAGGCCCAGGGCAAGGGCGCGGGGCGCCGCCTCATCGAGACGCTCTTCCACGCGCTCCGAGAGCGGGGTGTCTCCGGACTGCACCTCGTGGCGTCGGCGGGGAACACCGGCGCGATGGCCTTCTACACCCGCCTCGGGCTCGCGCCACTGCCCTCGTCGCCGGGGTCCCGCGCCTACGGCGTGAAGCTATGAGCGGTGCACCGGGATCGGCATCGTCGACGTGTCGATGAGCGGGTCGTCGTCCTGACGCTCGACGACCTCGATCGCCTCCTCGCGCGTCTCGACGGTCGGCACCGAGCCGAGCAGCGGTCGCTTCGCGGTCTCCTTCATCGACAGCAGCGCGATCCCGCCCAGCAGCGCGAAGAACATGATGTAGAACGCGGGCATGTAGGTGTTGCCGGTGGCGTCGATGAGGGCCTGACTGAACAGCGGAGTCGTGCCGCCGAAGAGCGAGACCGAGACGTTGTAGGCGATCGCCATCGCGCCGAACCGCGACGCGGTCGGGAACAGGGCCGGCAGTGTGGACGCCGACACGGCGACGTAGAAGGCGACGGGGATCGCCACCATCCCGAGGGCGACGAAGACCGCCCACTCCTGCCCGATCTGCATGATCGCGAACGCCGGGATCATGAGCACGATCGTCGAGCCGGCGGCGATCATGTAGACCGGCCGCCGGCCGATCCGGTCGCTCAGCATCCCGATGAACGGCAGACAGGCCGACATCACGAGCAGCACCGGCACGGTCGCCACGGCCGCGCCGAGGTTCGAGATCCCGACCTCGGTCTCGAGGTAGGTCGGCATGTAGCTCGTGAGGGCGTAGCCGGCAGTGTTCGTCGCCGCGACGATCGCGATGCCGATGAGCACCTCGCGCCAGTGGTGACGGAGGATGCCGCCGATCCCGTGGCGTGCGAGGGGGTCGTCGCGGTCCGGCTCGCCCTCGGTCTCGGCGGCGTTCTCGTAGGCGGGGGTCTCGGGGATCTTGAGGCGGAACCAGATGGCGACGATGCCGAGGGGGATCGCGACGAGGAACGGGATCCGCCACCCGAAGTCGGTCATCGCGGTCTCGCCCCACACCGACTCGGTGATGACGGTGGTGAGGGCGACGACCGAGGCGCCGGCGGCGAAGCCGACGTAGGAGCCCAGGTCGAGCCACGACGACCAGAAGCCGCGTCGCTTGTCGGGGGAGAACTCCGCGACGTACGTGGTGGCGCCGGCGTACTCGCCGCCGGTGGAGAACCCCTGCACCATCTTGAGCAGGTACAGCGGCACGATCGCCCAGAGCCCGATCTGCGCGCTCGTGGGCAGGACGCCGATGAGGGCGGTCGCGACGGCCATCATCGCCATCGTGAAGAAGAGGACCTTCTGCCGACCGATGCGATCGCCGAGCGGGCCGAGGACGAGGCCGCCGATGGGGCGCACGAGGAACGAGATCGCGAACCCGAGGAGGGTGACGAGCAGGTTCCACGGCTCGGGCAGATCGTCCGCGAAGACGACGGAGATCGTGACGGCGAGGTAGCCGTAGATGCCGAAGTCGAACCACTCCATGAAGTTGCCGACGACCGTGCCGCTGATCGCGGTGCGGACGCGCTTCGTGTCGACGACCACCACATCGTCCACGTCGAGGCGTGGCGGGGGCGCCGAGCGGGTGATCGGATCGGAGGACGGGGGTACCGGCTGACGGGATGACCTGGCCATCTCTCCACGGTACGCGCGTGGTCCGCGGCCCGCATCCGTGCGGCTGTCCCTTGACAAAACCCGTCCGTCGAGCGGGGGCCGCACCCCTCCGCGGCCGGTCTATCGTGGCGACATGAGCGAGCTCTCCGCCCCCACCGGCCGCGAATCCGCCCTCGTCGCCCAGCCCCGCGCCGACGGCTCCGCGCCGCGTGCGCTGGTCCTCGGATCGACCGGATACCTCGGCGGACGCCTCGTCCCGCGACTCCTGTCGGCGGGGTACCGGGTGCGGGTGCTCGTCCGCACGCCCGCCCGGGTGAGGGCGTTCGTGTGGGGGAGCGAGGTCGAGGTCGTCGAGGGCGCGGCCGAGGACGCCGACGCCGTCGCCCGCGCCGTCGACGACGTCGACGTGCTCTACTACCTCGTCCACTCGATGGGCGGCGGCGGCGACTTCGAGACGAAGGACCTGCGGGCGGCGGAGACCGCGGCGGATGCGGCGGCCGAGGCATCCGTCGGTCGCATCGTCTACCTCGGGGGTCTGCACCCGGCCGGTGTGGAGCTGAGCCCGCACCTGCGCTCGCGCGTCGAGGTGGGCGAGGTGCTGCTGCACAGCGGCGTCCCCACCCTCGTCCTGCAGGCCGGTGTCGTCATCGGGTCGGGGTCCGCCTCGTTCGAGATGGTGCGTCACCTCACCGACGTGCTGCCGTACATGCCGGCGCCGAAGTGGGTGCGCAACCGCATCCAGCCGATCGCGGTGCGCGACGTGCTGCACTACCTGCTCGCGGCGGCGCGGGTCGACTCGGACGTCAACCGGGCCGTCGACATCGGCGGGCCGGACGTGCTCCGCTACGGCCAGATGATGAACGGGTACGCCGTCGAGGCGGGACTGCGCCAGCGCGCGATCGCCGCGCTGCCGGTGCTCACCCCCGGTCTCGCGTCGCACTGGGTGAACCTCGTGACCCCCGTTCCGCGCGCGATCGCCCGGCCGCTCATCGCGTCGCTGCAGAACGAGTGCATCATGGACGACCACGCCGTCGACGAGCTGCTGCCGCGGCCCGAGGGCGGACTCACCCCCTACCGCGAGGCGGTGCGGCTGGCGCTGCGCAAGGTCGAGGCCGACGCCGTCGAGACGAGCTGGCAGGACGCCGAGGTCTCGTCGGTGCCGAGCGACCCGCTGCCGAGCGACCCCGAGTGGGCCGGCCGGCTCGTGTTCACCGACGAGCAGAGCGCGACGACGTCGGCGAGCACCGAGCAGCTCTGGCGCGTCATCGTCGGGATCGGCGGCGAGAACGGCTGGTACTCGTCGCCGTTCCTGTGGGCCGTCCGCGGCTGGATGGACCGACTCGTGGGCGGTGTGGGCCTGCAGCGCGGGCGCCGCAGCCGCGGCAAGGTCGCGGCGGGCGACGCGATCGACTTCTGGCGCGTCGAGGCCGTCGAGGAAGGGCGACTGCTGCGCCTGCGTGCGGAGATGAAGGTGCCGGGCCTCGCGTGGCTCGAACTGCGCGCGAGCCCCGAGGGGTCGGGCTCACGGTACGACCAGCGCGCCGTCTTCTTCCCGAAGGGGCTCGCCGGACGGCTCTACTGGTTCGCCGTGCTGCCCTTCCACGGCTTCATCTTCCAGGGCATGGCGAACCGCATCGCGGCCGCCGCCGAGCGCGAGGCGCCCGTCGCTTGAGGTCTCAGGCCGTGAGGCGACCGTTCGCGACGCGGACGGTGCGGTCGACGAGGGATGCCGGGACCTCGGCGTGCGAGATGAGCACGACCGCGTGCGACCCGTCGACCGCGCCGAGCAAGTCGGTCAGCAGCGCATCGGCGGCGGACGGGTCGACGCCGGCGGTCGGTTCGTCGAGGATCAGCACGGGAAAGCCGCGCAGCAGGGCGCGCGCGAGCGAGATGCGCTGGGCCTGACCGCCCGAGACGAGCGCGCCGCGCTCGCCGACCCGCGCGTCGAGTCCGCCGCGCGCGCGGAGCCAGTCGCCGAGGCCCACGCGCTCGAGGACGCGCACGAGCTCGTCGTCGGTCGCGGTGTCGCGGGCGAAGAGCAGGTTCTGGCGGATGTCCTCGTCGAAGAGCATCGGATGCTGCTCGCACAGTCCCACGGTCTGTCGCAGGTCGTCGGGGGCGATCGCCTCGACGGGGCGCCCGCCGATCGTGTACTCGCCGGAGACGGCGAGGAAGCGCACGAGGGCGGCGGCGAGGGTCGACTTGCCCGCGCCGCTCGGACCGACGACGTGGATCCGCTCGCCGGGGCGGACGTCGAGGTCCACGTCGGTCAACGCGGGGCGGTCGGCGCCCGGCCAGCGGACCGTGACGCCGCGCAGGCGGAGGCCGTCGCCGAGCGGCGGTGCCTGCCCCGTC
>NZ_JAMXSA010000085.1:0-6234 GCF_024124465.1 Microbacterium sp. CnD16-F | reverse complement strand
GGGACTGGAGCGCGGCGACGGGCGCGGCCGCGGCGCGCGAGGTGGCCGAGGCGGTGCGCCGCGAGGACGGGCCGACCGCGGTCGCGGCGGCCAACGACCAGATGGCGCTCGGGCTCATCGCGGGCCTCGTCGCCGAAGGGCTGCGGGTGCCGAGGGACGTCTCGGTCACCGGATTCGACGACAACGCGGATGCCGCCTTCTACACGCCCGCCCTCACCACGGTGCACGTCGACACGGCCGGCGAGGCACGGCGCGTGCTCGCCGAGGCGCTGGGCCTGCCGGCGATGGCGGAGGTCGCCGAACCGGTGCTCGTCGCGCGCGCGTCGACCGCCGCTCCGCGCGGCTAAGGTCGGCGGGGGTCGGGGCTGGGGGCTCGGGGTCGGGGCTCGCCCCGCATTAACCGCGGAGATTCGGCCGCCATCTGCCCGCCGGGGGCGATCCGATGCGGCTCCGTGCGTTTTCTCCGCGGTTGGTGCCGGACCGGCGGGGAGAACCCGTCATCCGAGCGTGGCGGAATCGGGATGTTACCGATAACATCGACCCCATGACCGATCTCGATGAGGCGATCGCCGCCGTCCGCGCGGACGTCGCCGCCCTCCACGCCGAACTCGTCCGCTACGGCCTCGTCATCTGGACCGGGGGCAACGTCTCGGGTCGCGTTCCCGGCGCCGACCTCTTCGTCATCAAGCCGTCCGGCGTCTCGTACGACGACCTCGCGCCCGAGAACATGATTCTCTGCGACCTCGACGGCAACGTCGTGCCCGGCAGCCCCGGCAGCGACCGCTCGCCCTCGAGCGACACCGCCGCGCACGCCTATGTCTACCGCAACATGCCCGAGGTCGGCGGTGTCGTGCACACCCACTCCCCCTACGCCGTGGCCTGGGCCGCGCGCGGCGAGGAGATCCCCTGCGTCATCACCGGCATGGCCGACGAGTTCGGCGGCCCGATCCCGGTCGGACCGTTCGCGATCATCGGCGACGACTCGATCGGCCGCGGCATCGTCGAGACACTGAAGGGCCACCGCTCGCGCGCCGTCCTGATGCAGAACCACGGTCCGTTCACGATCGGCGTCAGCGCGAAGGATGCCGTGAAGGCCGCCGTCATGTGCGAGGACGCCGCCCGCACCGTGCACTTCGCCCGGCAGGGCGGGGAGCTGATCCCGATCCCGCAGGACAAGATCGACGCCCTCTACAACCGCTACCAGAACGTGTACGGCCAGAGCTCGGACGACCGCCGATGAGCGCCATCGCTGCCGGCCGCGGAGTGCTGGGCATCGAGCTCGGATCGACCCGCATCAAGGCGTGCCTCGTCGATGCGAGCGACCCGACCACCGTGCTCGCCGTCGGCAGCCACGAGTGGGAGAACGCGCTCGAGGACGGCGTCTGGACCTACGCCGAGGACGCGATCTGGTCGGGCCTGCAGGCCGCCTACGCCGATCTCGTCGCCGACGTCCGCCGCCAGGGCGCCGAGCTGACCGACCTCGCCGGCATCGGCGTCTCGGCGATGATGCACGGCTACCTCGCCTTCGACGAGGACGGCACCCTGCTCGTCCCGTTCCGCACGTGGCGCAACACCTCCACCGGCGCCGCCGCGGCGGAGCTGACCGACCTCCTGGGCGTCAACATCCCGCTGCGCTGGTCGATCGCCCACCTGCATCAGGCGATCCTCGACGACGAGGCGCACCTCGCCTCGCTCGCGAAGATCAACACCCTCGCCGGCTGGGTGCACGAGAAGCTCACCGGCCGCTTCGCGCTGGGTGTCGGCGACGCGTCGGGCATGTTCCCGATCGGCACCGACGCGCGGTACGACCGCGACCGCGTCGCCGCGTACGACGCGCACGCCGCCGGGTTCCTCGCCGGCCGCAGCCTCACGGACCTGCTGCCCGAGGTGCTCCCCGCGGGAGCGGATGCCGGGGCGCTCACTGCCGCCGGCGCAGCCCTGCTCGACCCGACCGGCACGCTCCGGCCCGGCGCGGTCGCTGCGCCCGCCGAGGGCGACGCCGGCACCGGCATGGTCGCCACGAACGCGGTCTCGCCGCGCACGGGCAACGTCAGCGCCGGTACGAGCATCTTCGCGATGGTCGTCCTCGAGCGCCCGCTCACGCGCGTCCACACCGAGATCGACCTCGTCACGACGCCCGCGGGCGACCCGGTCGCGATGGTGCACTGCAACAACGGCGCGAGCGAGCTGGCGTCGTTCGTGTCTCTGTTCGCGCGGTTCGCCGCGGCATCCGGTCAATCGATGACGACGGATGCCGTCTACGAGACGCTCCTGCGCGAAGCTCTGACCGGCGCCGCGGATGCCGGTGGGGTGCTCGCGTACAACCACCTGAGCGGCGAGCCGATCGCCGGAATGGACGAGGGTCGCCCGCTGGTCGTGCGCACGCCCGACGCGGAGTTCTCGCTCGCCAACGTCATGCGCGCGCAGGTCTACGGCGTCTTCGCGACGCTCGCGATCGGCATGCAGACGCTCGCCGAGGAGGGTGTCGCGCTCGACCAGATGTTCGCCCACGGCGGCGTCTTCCGCACGGCGGGCGTCGCGCAGCGGTTCCTCGCCGGCGCGCTCGACGCGCCCGTCACGGTCGGCGATACAGCCGCCGAAGGCGGCGCGTGGGGCATGGCCGTGCTCGCCGCGTTCGCCGCCGCGAAGACCGACTCCGACCTGTCGACGTACCTCACCGACCACGTGTTCGCGGGCGCGGCATCCGTCACCGCCGACCCCGACCCGGCCGACGTCGCCGGGTTCGCCGACTACCTCACCCGCTACCGCGCCGGACTCGCCGCCGAGGCCGCCGCCGTCACCGCACTGCCGCTGCGCGGCATCCGCTCATCGAACGAAGGAACAGCATGACCCTCTCCACCAGCCTCGAGCAGTACACCGTCTGGTTCGTCACCGGCAGCCAGAACCTCTACGGCGAGGAGACGCTGCGCCAGGTCGCCGAGCAGTCGCAGGCCGTCGCCGCGGGCCTCGCCGGCCTTCCGGTCAAGGTCGAGTGGAAGCCCGTCCTGAAGGACTCGGACTCGATCAAGCGGCTCGCCCTCGACGCGAACGCCGACGACTCGGTCATCGGCGTCATCGCGTGGATGCACACGTTCAGCCCCGCGAAGATGTGGATCTCGGGCCTCGATGCGCTGCGCAAGCCGCTGCTGCACCTGCACACGCAGGCGAACGTCGAGCTGCCCTGGAACGACATCGACTTCGACTTCATGAACCTCAACCAGGCCGCCCACGGCGACCGCGAGTTCGGGTACATCCAGACGCGCCTCGGCGTGCCGCGCAAGACCGTCGTCGGCCACGTCTCGAACCCCGTCGTCGTGCGGCAGATCGAAGACTGGCAGCGCGCCGCCGCGGGGTGGCAGGCCGTCAAGACCCTCAAGCTCGCCCGCTTCGGCGACAACATGCGCTACGTCGCCGTCACCGAAGGCGACAAGACCGAGGCCGAGCTGCAGTTCGGCGTGCAGGTCAACACGTGGGGGGTGAACGAGTTGGCGGATGCCGTGGCCCAGGCATCCGAGGCGCAGATCGACGCCCTCGTCGAGGAGTACGTCGCCTCGTACGACGTGGCCGACGAGCTGCTGCCGGGCGCGGAGCGGCACCAGTCGCTGCGCGACGGCGCGGCGATCGAGATCGGGCTGCGCTCGTTCCTCGAGGCGGGCGGCTTCGGCGCGTTCACGACGTCGTTCGAGGACCTCGGCGCGCTGACTCAGCTGCCCGGTCTCGCCGTGCAGCGCCTCATGGCCGAGGGCTACGGCTTCGGCGCCGAGGGCGACTGGAAGACCGCCATCCTCGTGCGCGTCGCGAACGTCATGGGATCGGGCCTGCCCGGCGGGGCGAGCCTCATGGAGGACTACACCTACGACCTGGTGCCCGGCAACGAGAGGATCCTCGGTGCGCACATGCTCGAGGTGTCGCCGTCGCTCACGACCTCGAAGCCGCGCCTCGAGGTGCACGAGCTCGGTATCGGCGGCAAGGCCGACCCCGTGCGCCTGGTGTTCACGGCGGATGCCGGACCCGCCCTCGTCGTCGCGATGAGCGACATGCGCGACCGGTTCCGCCTCGTCGCGAACGTCGTCGAGAACGTCGACGCGCCCGACCTGCCCAAGCTGCCGGTCGGCCGCGCCGTGTGGAAGCCGTCGCCCGACTTCGCGACCTCGGCCTCGTGCTGGCTCGCGGCCGGTGCCGCGCACCACACCGTCATGACGACGGCCGTGGGCATCGAGGTCTTCCGGGACTTCGCCGAGATCGCCGGCACCGAACTGCTCGTCATCGACGAGGACACGACGGTGCGCGGCTTCCAGAAGGAGCTCCGCTGGAACCAGGCGTACTACCGCCTCGCCCGCGGGCTGTAACCCGCACGCGACGAACGCCCCGGTGCCGCTGTGCGCCGGGGCGTTTCGCGTGTCGTGGGGTGTGGCGGGTGTCACGGGATGCAATGGATGCTGCGCGACACGCCGCGGCATCCGCTCAGGCACCGGCGTGTCGCGGTGGATCTCTTGCATCCGTGAACGCGAGGGGTGGGTCGGGCGGCGGGGTGTCACGGGATGCAATGGATGCTGCGCGACACGCCGCGGCATCCGCTCGGGCGCCGGCGTGTCGCGGTGGATGTGTTGCATCCGTGCACGGCGAGGCTCAGTGCCCGCCGTGTCCGTGGAGGAAGACCTCGTTGACCTCGGCGCCGGGCGCATCGCTGCCGATGGGGGTCGCGGCCAGGGCCGGGGTCACGAGACCAGCCAGCAGGAAGGCGCCGACGATCAGGCCGCCGACGCTCGTGCGGGCGGCGGTGCGAGCAGCGGGGTGCGACGGCCGCCGACCGGCGCGACGCATCGCGATCGCCGAGACGACGCCGACGGAAAGACCCAGCGCTGTGGAGACGACGACGGGATAGATGCTGGTCTGCGGGGGACCGATCACGAGCAGCGCGGTCACTGCGACGAGACCGGCGAGCGAGACTCCGATGCCCGCGGGCGGAGCAACCACGCGCCCCCGCATCAGCGCCGCGACGCCCCAGGCGATGGTCGCCGCCCCGACGGCGGCGAGCAGGACGCCGATGCCGCGGTCCGCAGCATCGGCGCCCTTCACGATCGCGCCCGCGCCCAGTCCGAGCTGCAAGAGCCCCGCGCCCCACGCAGCGAGCGCAGGCCACGAACGGACCAGGACGGACGGCGACATCAGACGGCCGCGCGAGGGGAGACCTGCTTGTCGGCGGCGATGCCGACACCGAGCAGCACGAGCGCGCTGGCGAGGTGCAGGAAGTGGTCGGCCGTGTTCAGCGCCAGGATGTTCGCCGCGGTGCCCACGAGGAAGAAGCCGACGACGCCGAGCAGCAGGTACGCGGCACCGACGACGATGTTCACGCCCTTGGCGGCGCGGACGTTCGACAGGCCGCCGATGAGCAGCGCCGCACCGATCAGGAGGTGCGCGACGTTGTGCAGCGGGTTGACCATGAAAATGCCGAGCAGCAGCTCGCCGTCGGTGGCGAGGAAGTCGACCCCACCGGTGACGGCGAAGCCGAGCAGGCCGACGAGGATGTAGACGGCGCCGAAGATGACGGCGACGAGGCGGTTGGGTGAGCTGGTCATGGGATTGTCCCTCCGTGTGATGCGGCGGATGCCGCGGCCCTGCAGACGTGTGGTGCTGCAGGTCATTCGGTGCGACGCCCCGAACGGATTGCGCACGGAGCGTCGCCGCCGACTGTAGGGACGGCGGACGAGGCTCACGCAGGGGTTGTGAGCGACCTGAGCGACTGCTATGAGCGGGCTGAGAGTCGCGGCGTCGCGTGCCGGCGCGCGGCATCCAGCAGCCGGTCGGCGTACGCGATCCAGTCCTCGCGGGACCACTCCCGCCGTCCCTGCTCGGCCTCGGCTGCCATGCGCGTGCCCCGTTCAGGCGCTCCGTGTCGCGAGGCGGCGCCCGGCCTCGGCCAGCCAGCGCGCCGGATCGGCCATCGACGCTGCCGCGCCACCGGCGAGGTCGGTGAGCGAGATCGTGTGCGCGAAACCGGTGGTGTCGGCGTCGGCGGCGATCCGCCCGGCGACGACCGCGACGGGCACCCCGTGCGTCGCCGCGAGCCCCTGCACGAACGCGGGCACCTTGCCGGCGGCGGACTGCCCGTCGAACGAGCCCTCCCCCGTGACGACGAGGGATGCCGCGGCCACCGCACCGGCCAGGTCCACGAGGTCGGCGATGCGCTGCGCGCCGGGCACGAGGTCGGCACCCCACGCGGCGAGCGCGAAC
>NZ_JAMXSA010000084.1:0-6489 GCF_024124465.1 Microbacterium sp. CnD16-F | reverse complement strand
CCGCCGTCGTGCGGCCCGTGGGCGTGCGGGCCGCCGGCGTGGTGGCGGTGCGGACCGCCGCGGGGTCGCATCTGCGCGAAGGCCGCCAGCAGGGCGTCGAGGTCGCCGGTCGGATCGGTCACCCCTCGACGATACCGCCCGACGGTCGATTCATGTCATTTGACATGAGTCACGATTGCATGTCACACTGCATGTACTTGCACACTGACATGCAATGGTCATCGCGGAGAGTCCGCCGATGACACGACGTCTCGGAAGGACATCCCATGAACACCCCCCACGACAACGACACCCTGCCCCTCGGCTTCCGACTGAAGCTCGTCCACCGCCTGCTCTCCCGCGAGGTGCACCGGCGGATGCACGAGGCCGGACCCGAGGCATCCGCTCGTCGCGACGAGATCGTCGCCGACGTGCAGAACCGGATCACCGCCGCCGTCCCGCAGGACGACCTCGACACGCTGGTCCGATCCCTCGAGGCGATCGCCCACGAACTCGGCTGGGACGAGTCCCAGCCGATGCCGTCCCGCCCCGCACGGGAGCACCGGCGCGAGCGCGGCCCCTTCGGGCGCGGCTTCGGACGCGGCTTCGGCCACCGCTTCGGCCCGGGCTTCGGCGGAGGCGCACCCCACCCGGGGTTCGCGCACGGCGAGCCGGGCCGGTTCGGTCACCACGAGCGGCACGCGCACCACGACCACCACGGTCGCGGCTGCGGCGACCGTGGCGGCGCCGCCGTCGCCGAGGCGTACGAGCGCGGCTTCAGCCGTGGCTACGCGCAGGCGCAGCAGGACTGAGCGCGGTCAGTTCCCCTTCGCACCGGCGTCGGTCGTCCCGACGTCGGTGCGGTGGAAGTTCTGGAACGAACGGGATGCCGTCGGCCCCCGTTGCCCCTGGTACCGGTTCTTGTACGAGCCGGTGCCGTAGGGGTTCTCGGCCGGCGAACTCAGGCGGAAGAAGCAGAACTGCCCGATCTTCATCCCCGGCCACAGTTTGATCGGCAGGGTCGCGACGTTGGCCAGTTCGAGCGTCACGTGACCCGAGAAACCGGGGTCGATGAACCCCGCCGTCGAGTGGGTGATGAGCCCGAGGCGCCCGAGCGAGCTCTTGCCCTCGAGGCGTGCGGCGACGTCGTCGGGCAGCGTGATCTGCTCGAACGTCGCGCCGAGGGCGAACTCGCCCGGGTGCAGGATGAACGGCTCGTCGGGGGCGACCTCGATCAGCCGGGTCAGCTCGGGCTGATCCTCGGCCGGGTCGATGAACGGGTACTTGTGGTTGTCGAAGAGCCGGAAGTACCGGTCGAGCCGCACGTCGACGCTCGAGGGCTGGACCATCGCCGGGTCCCACGGGTCGAGGCCGATGCGGCCGCCGTCGATCTCGAGTCGGATGTCGCGGTCGCTGAGCAGCACGCGGCCAGCCTACTGGCCGCCCGGCGCGTCACCGCGCGACGCGGACGACCACCACACCCCGCGGGGGCACCAGGACACCGGATGCCGCGCCCGCGCCGACGAGCACGTCGCCGAACACCGGCGCCACGACCTCGTCGTCGGTGCGGTTCGAGATAAAGACGTACCGCGCCTCGGCGTCTCCGCGCTCGATGACGTCGAGCCGGCCGTCGGCCGACCGCGGATCGCCGGCGAGCGCGTCGAGTCCGAGCCCCGCGAGCACCGCGCGCACACCGTCCCGGCCGATGTCGGCCGAGACGTAGGTTGCCGACCCACCCGCGCGCAGCCGCCGGCGGGTCACTGCGGGCGCACCCGCCAGGTCGCCCTCGGCGTAGGTGTCGAGCACCTCGACGTCGTCGCCGATGTGCACGATCCGCTCGGTCCAGGCACTCGCCGCGGCACCCGAGGCGAGGGCGACGCGCTCGCCGGGCAGCAGCGGCACGAACTCCTCGACCATCACGCCGAGCAGCTCGCGCAGTGCGCCGGGGTACCCCCCGAGCCAGACGCGGTCGTTCTGGTCGACGATGCCCGAGAAGTACGTCGTGACGAGGTGGCCACCGGCATCCGTGTAGGACGTCAGGCGGGCACGCAGGTCGTCCGGCATCACGTGCAGCATCGGGGCGATGAGCACCTCGTACCCGTCGAACGACGCGCCGACCGGGATCACGTCGGCGCGCACCCCGAGGTCGAGCAGCGCGCGGTACCAGGCGAGCGCGTCGGCGTCGTACGCGAGCGCGTCGGTCGGGTGGGCGTCGCGTCCGCTGACCCACCACGACTCGTAGTCGAAGACGATCGCGACGCGCGCCTGCTCGCGGCGCGAGCCGTGCACGGGCGCGAGGTCGCGCAGCGCCCCGCCGAGGGCCACGACGTCGCGGAACACCCGGCTGTGCTCGCCCGCGTGCGGCACCATGCCGGAGTGGTACCGCTCGCCGCCGGCGCGCGACTGCCGCCACTGGAAGTAGCAGACCGCGTCGGCGCCGTGCCCGACGTGGGTCAGCGCATCGCGCATCAGCTCGCCGGGCCGCTTCGGCGGGTTGACCTCGCGCCAGTTCACGGCGCTCGTCGCGTGCTCCATGAGGAACCACGGCAGACCGCCGGCGATGTTCCCGGTGAGGTTCGCCCAGAACGACAGGTCGTCGCGACCGAGCTCGCCCGGGCGCAGGTAATGGTCGTTCGAGACGAAGTCGACGTCGCCCACCCACGACGGGTAGTCGATGTCGCGGACGTTCTGCGCGACCATGAAGTTCGTCGTCCGCGGGATGCCGGGTGTCACCTCGGCGAGCACCGCGGCCTCGGCCCGCAGGTGGTCGCGGACGGCATCCGACGAGAACCGCTCGAAGTCGAGCTGCTGTCCGGGGTTGCGGATCGTGGGCGCGGAGCGCGGCGGCAGGATCTCGTCCCACTCCTCGTAGTGCTGCGACCAGAAGGCCGTGCCCCACGCGTCGTTGAGCGCCTCGATCGTGCCGTAGCGCGCTTCGAGCCAGACGCGGAACGCGCGGGCGGCGTCATCGGAGTAGTCGTAGAGGTTGTGGCATCCGAGCTCGTTCGAGATGTGCCACGCGACGACCGCGGGATGATCGCCGTAGCGCTCGGCGAGCGCGCGCACGAGGCGCAGCGCGTACTCGCGGAAGACGGGTGACGTCGGGCGCCAGTGCTGCCGGGCTCCGGGCCAGAGGATGGTCCCGTCGACGGTCTGCGGAAGGATTTCGGGATGCCGCCGCGCCATCCAGGACGGCGGTGACGCCGTCGCCGTCGCGAGGTCGACGTCGATGCCGTTCGCGTGCAGCAGGTCGATGATCTCGTCGAGCCACGCGAAGTCGTACTCGCCGGGGCGCGGTTCGAGTAGGCCCCACGAGAAGATCCCGAGGGAGACGATGTTGACGCCCGCCTCGCGCATGAGCCGCACGTCGTCGTCCCACACCTCGCGCGGCCACTGCTCCGGGTTGTAGTCGGCGCCGTAGCGCATCGTCCCGGGCTGCTGCGAGCCGTCCTTCACCCAGCGGTAGTTCTGCACGCGACCACGCTAGTCCCAAAAACGTGCATCTGCACGGCTTCAGTCGATCTACACTGCCGTCATGACCGAAGCGCCTGCCCGGGGCCCCTACGCGAAGTCCGCCGCACGGCGCAGCGAGATCATCGCGAGCGCGACGGCCGTCTTCGGCACGTACGGCTACCGCGGCGGGTCGCTCCGCCAGATCGCGAAGCAGCTCGACCTCAGCCTCACGACGGTCATGCACCACTTCCCGACGAAGGTGTCGCTGCTGGCCGCGGTCCTGTCGCAGGAGGATGCCGCCGACACCGACTTCTCGCAGCGCGCCGCGCGCGACGGCTTCATCCCGACGGTCCTTGCGATCGTCGAGCGCAACCTCGGTCGGCGCGAACTCGTGCGGATGTTCACGGTCGTGCAGGCCGAGGCCACGCACGCCGACCACGAGGCGCACGCGTGGCTGCGCGCACGGTACGCCGACGTCATCCCCGAGTACGCCGCGGCGATCGAGTACGACCGGTCGCTCGGCAGACTGACGACGACGACGGATGCCGTCATGCTCGCCGACCTTGTCATCGGGATGTGGGAGGGCATCCAGGTGCGCTGGCTCGCCGACGACACCGACCCGGTCGACGCGATGCGCGTCGCGCTCGACGCGCTGCTCCTGCCGACTCCGGTCAGCGCCGCGGGTCGATGATCGTCATCCCCGCGGGCGCCGCGGTGTCCATGACAGGCAGTAGCTGGGCTGCCTCGTCGAGCGACACCGTCCGCTCGATGAGGTCCTGCGGGCGCAGCGTGCCGCGGGCGATGAGCTGCAGCATCCCGGGGTAGTCCTCGGCGGCCATGCCGTGGCTGCCGAGCAGGTCGAGCTCCCACGCGATGGCCCGGGCCATGGGCACCGCGGAGAGACCGGATGCCGAGGGCAGCAGCCCGACCTGCACGTGCCGGCCGCGGCGGCGCAGGCTGAGGACGGCGTCAGCGCAGGTCTGCTCGCTGCCGACCGCGTCGACCGACACGTGCGCGCCGCCGCCGGTGACCTCGTGGACCGCGGCGGGGATGTCGGAGCCGTCGGCGCGGACGACGTGCTCCGCGCCCAGGCGGCGCGCGACCTCGAGTGCGGCCGCCGAGCGGTCGACCGCGACGACGCGCGCGCCGAGCGCTGTCGCGATCATGACGGCGCTGAGGCCGACCCCGCCGGCGCCGACGACGACGACCCACTCCCCCGCACGCAGGCGGGCACGCGCGGTGAGGGCGCGGTAGGCGGTGGCGAAGCGGCATCCGAGCGCCGCAGCCGATTCGAGCGAGATCCCCTCGGGCACGGCGACGAGGTTGCGGTCGGCGGCGTGGATCGCGACCCGCTCGGCGAACGACCCCCAGTGGGTGAAGCCGGGCTGCTCCTGGTTCGGGCACACTTGCGCGTCGCCCGCCAGACACCACTCGCACCGGCCGCATCCGCACACGAACGGCACCGTGACGCGGTCGCCGACGTTCCAGCGTTCGACGCCGCGCCCCACCGCCGCGACGACGCCGGCGAGCTCGTGGCCCGGGACGTGCGGCAGGGCGATGTCGTCGTGCCCGACCCACGCGTGCCAGTCGCTGCGGCACAGCCCCGTGGCGTGCACGTCGATGACCGCGCCGCCGTCGGGGGCGACCGGGTCGGGCACCTCGGTGACGGTGAGGGGACCGGCGATCCGGTCCATGATCATCGCGCGCACTGCAGCCTCCGTCGCATCCGTCCGTCTCGATTCTGCCGCCGCGGCCGGGCGGGTCAGCCGCGGGCGACGTCGATGAGCACCTGCAGCACGTCGTCGACGGCGGGCGGTCGGGTGCCGGGGTGGAAGACGGCGCCCATGTCGCGCACCGCACGGGGATCGTCGATGGGCCGCTGCACGCAGCCGTCGAGCGGATGCGGCACCTCGGGTCCGACGGCGATGCCGAGGCCCGCCGCGACGAGGCCGTGGAGGGTGCGCAGGTCGTCGCCCTCGAAGGCGATGCGCAGGTCGGCGTCCTCGGCGGCGACCAGCTGCTCGAGGGTGCGGCGCAGGCCGTAGCCCGGTTTGAGGGTCACGTGGGTCTCGGCGACGACGTCGGCGAGCGTGACCCGGCGGCCGGTCGCGAGGCGGTGCCCGGCGGGAACGACGGCGACGAGCGGCTCGTCGTAGAGGTGCACGGATGCCTCGCCCGCCGCGGCTGCCCCCGAGACGATCGCGAGGTCGGTGCGCCCCGAGGCGAGCTCCGCGAGGCATGCGTCGCGCGCGCCCTGCCAGAGGCGGATCTGGATGTTCGGGCGCTCCTCGCGCAGGCGCCGGACGAGGCGGGGCACCAGGTTCTCGCCGAGCGAGTTCTGGAAGGCGAGCGAGACGGTCGCGCGCGCCTCGTCGAGCGAGTCGATGGCGTCCTGCGCGGCGCGGAGGGCGACGCGGACGCCGGGCAGCATCCGCTTCGCCGCGGGGGTGAGACGGATGCCGCGACCCTCGGGCGCCACGAGCGCGACGCCCAGCTGCGCCTCGAGCTGCCGGAGCGCGCGGCTGACGCTCGGCTGCGGGACGCCGAGCGCCTGCGCCGCACGGGTGACGTGCTCGTCGCGGCCGAGCGCGTCGAGCAGGGGCAGGTGCGGCAGCAGCGCGGCGAGGCGACTCATGCGCCGATCGTATCGCTCGTCGCGAACCGGTATTGGATCCGGATGAGAAGTATGCCTACCGTGGGGTGGGTGACAACTCTCGACATCCCCACGGTGACCGCCGCCCCGCGTCGGCTCGGTGCGGCGATGTGGACGACGGGGATCGCGACCTTCGGCGTGCTGTACGCCCCGCAAGGGCTGCTGACCGGCATCGCCGAGACCTACGGCCTGACCGCCGCCGACGCCTCGTGGGTCGTGTCGTCGGCCACGCTCGGCCTCGCCCTCGCGATCCTGCCGTGGGCGCTGGCCGCCGACCGCTTCGGACGCCGACGGATGCTGCAGGTCGCAGCGGCGGCCGCCGCGGTCATCGCGGTCGCGTCGCCCCTGCTGCCCGGGTTCGCCGGGCTGCTCGCGGGGCGGTTCCTGCTCGGGGCGGCGCTCGG
>NZ_JAMXSA010000083.1:0-6914 GCF_024124465.1 Microbacterium sp. CnD16-F | reverse complement strand
ACCTCCGAGACGGAGCGCCGCGGCGAACTCGACGGATGGCTGCACTACTACAACCATCACCGGCCCCACACGGCCTGCGGGAACCAGCCGCCCTTCTCACGATTGACCAACGTCTCCGGTCAGTACAGCTAGCCAACGAGTACCCGGCGACGTTCCTGTTCACGGGCGTCAACATGAGCGACACGGGCCTGCTCAGCGAGAGCAAGACCGACCGGAAGCTGGCGATGTCGCAGATCGCGCGGCGCTGGACACGATTGACGCTCCCGCCGTTCGAGCATCCCGTCGGTGAGCACCGAAAGCCATGGGTATCGATCCTCGGCACCATCGAATCCCACCTTGTGCTCGCCAACGCCCGACCTCGCATGCTCAGGGAGCAGGCCGACTACCTCTACGAACGATCGACCGGCATGATCGGGTCGCTCTTCAAACTCATCACCCTCGGCGCCGTCCACGCGATACGAGACGGTACGGAAGCCCTGACGCGACAGCTGCTCGACGAGATCCACATCGATGTTGCAGCCGAAGACGCCCGAGAGGTCGTCGCGAAGGAACTCGAGCAGAAGAAGCTCAGCGCGACGAAGCAGAAGAAGCCGGACGCCGCAGCATGATGCCGGCAGGTGGTCACGATCGTGGCGGTCAGGCGAAATCGTGACGCTGCGTCGCTTGCTTCACGTCGCCATGCCGCTCCCCGACGAGCCGCTCGACTCGTGGGTCGAGTTCATGGCGCACAGCTACGGGGCGACCGTCGGCGAGATGGCTCGCGCATTGGGCCTGATCGACACCGACCGCGTGCCGGCCAAGACTCCGCAGTCCGCGAGGGCATGGTCCACCGCGCTCGAACCGCAACAACTCACGAATCTCGAGCTGACGACGGGACGACCGGCGGACGAGTACCGAGCGATGACGCGCACCGCATTCGCCGCGAACGCCATCCGCTTCACGCCGCAAGGACGGATCAGCGCCTCCTGCCCGAGCACTGGGGTCGCCGCGCGGTACTGCCCCGACTGTCTCACCGATTCGGGCGGCAGGTGGCGAATGTCGTGGCAGTTCCCCTTCGGGTTCGCCTGCCTGCGCCACAAGCGGCTCCTCGTGGATCTCTGCCCCGGATGCGGGCAACCGCCCCGCCTCATCGGACACCCGATCACCGTCGTACCCAAGCCGGGGCACTGTCACAACAGACCATCGGCCGGTCTCCCGTCCATACGCGAACGCTGCGGCGCCGACCTGACCGCAGCCGAAGAGCTCGTCGCGGCGGACGAAGCGACGCGTGAGACGCAGCGCATGATGCTGCGAGTAGTCGCCGCCGGCACGAGCGACTTCGGAATCTACGCCGATGCCCGACCGAGCGCCATCCACATCCTCTCCGACATGCTCCTGCTGTCCCGGGCCGGACGGCAGGCGCTGGTCGACGGGCACAGGTTCGAGTGGATGCCCGCCAGCGCAACGACGGGTGAAGCGATCACGTCGCATGCAGGCACGGGTAAGGTCGCGCTCCGGCCGAGCACCGCGCGGGAAGTCGCACTCGGCAACACGATCGCATTCGAGGCGCTGAGGTCGGTCGAGCGCGTCGCCGACGTGTTGCGCGGTCGGGTCAGCGCCCATGCCGCGCTCGACCACCATTCCCCGCCGCTGCGCGACCACGTGAGCCGCGCACTCGGCCGAACCCGACGGCCAACGGCGACCCTCCAAGCGATGGAGGTGGTGGCGGCGAGCCCAGAGGCACGTGCCGCCAAGGTCCCCGCCGTTCTCTGGCCGGAGTGGACGGCCCGACTTGCGCCACGACGACTCGACGCCGAGATCGCCGGTGGGGCGTTGGCGGCCGCGGTCGTCTTCACCGGAGCGCGTCTCACGCACGGATCAGCGATCAAGCTCCTCGACCCCGAGATGCAAGGACGCCAAGTCAGCCACGTCATGCGCTCCCTCGGCCGCAACGCACCCGAGGCCGACACCATCCGTGCAATCGCACGTCTCGCCGCGTTTCTCGACGAGGAGTCACCACCGATCGACTTTGCGCGGCGCAGGGCGATCGACTACTCCGGCGTCCTGCCTCGCGACGAATGGAGAGAGATCTGTCGGCGCGTGAACGTGCAGGCCGGCGGCGTTCGCCGTTGGCAGGCCGCGCGTGCGCACCTCTACGCTCTGCTGAGCGGGAACCGCGTGTCGCGGGCGCCGTTTGCCCAAGATGCGGGCTTCCCCTCGTTCGCGGAGCTGCGCCAGTTTCGCGACGGGATGCCGAGTCTTGTATCGCGGGCTCTCGAAGATGCGGCCGCCAAGTTCCTCACGACGCGGAGCATTGACGAGCCTGTCTCGTGGATGCCGGGCCTCGGCGTTGCCGGCCTCCGTGACGATCTCGACGAAGAGTTTCAGGGACAGTGGCCGGTGGCGCGGCCTGCCCGTGCGGCGGTGAAGCCGGCGCGTGCGGCGGCCGCTTACTCATCGGGACGATCTGTGGAGGAGATCGCCGTCGACCATGGCGTCGCGCGTCAGACCGTGAGTCGGGTGCTCGAGGATGCCGGTGTCGAGACGCGCCGCGGGCGCAGGAGAATCGCCATCGATGAGGAGTGGTTGCGGCAGCGATACGTCGCCGAGCGCCGCACCATCCCGGAGATCGCCGCCCAGCTCGGCGTGACGATGACCACGATCAATCGCCATCTCGAGGCGGCCGGAATCCCGCGCCGGCCGCGCGGTAGCGCAAGCCAGGCGACTGCGATCCGCGTGGACCCGCGGGCTGGCGACTCGCCGCTGTTGCGTCGGATCCTGGTGGGACAGGATGCCACTCAGCGCGCCGAACGTTTCCTCCTTGTTGCCCGCCACGACACGATGACTGCCGCCGCGCGCGAGATCGGTGTGACGCTGAGCATCCTCGCGATCCAGATGAAGCGCCTCGGCGTTGATGCTGGTGGTCCGCTGATCACGCGAGCTCAGCGCGGGCAGCCACTTGAGCTCACCACGCTGGGCGTCGAGGTTCGTGACAAACTGGCTCGGGTTCTCGAAGTCAGCGGAGTCTCAAGTCCGGTGCCTCCGCCGGAAGGATGTCCGTGAGCGCGACGCCCAGCACCTGCGACATTGCAAGCAGAGTACGGATCGTCGGGTTCGCCGGCGTCCCCGGCTTCGACTCGCCCTTCTCGTACTTCTGGTACGTGTAGCGCGTCAGCCCTGAGCGGTAGGCGACGTCTTCCTGGCTGAAGCCGGCCTTGGCGCGGAGGCGGCGGAGGTTCGCAGCCAGCTCGCCTGCGTAGTCACTCCAGGCAGCGTCCTCGGGTCTGGTCCGCTTCGCCACCGATCCAGCGTTCCCGCTGGAGAGTGTCGGTATGGCCTAATCCGTATGGCAAAACGATCTCTCCGTTCAAGCCCGGAACGAGTTCGGCTAGGCTCCGACGTAAAGAGCTTGGCGTTGCGAACCGCTCGCGAACGTTCCCGATGGAGTCGAATTGGTTAGTCAAACGCCCGCCGACAAAGTACTCCATCGCATCAGCAAGGCGACGGCCGTCGAGTTGCGGATGTACAAGGAGGGCGTTCACCATGAGACCGCGACGAAGCGCACGATTGATGATCTCCGTCACCAGAGCATCGCGGATCGCTTGCAGCTCGCCGACTCGTTCCGTGATGCGGGATCGGCGATGCTACGGAGGAGGCCACCGCTCTTTCGGCTTGCGGTTGGTCGGTTCTACTACGCGATGTACCACTACATGAGGGCTGTTGTGTTCTATGAGGCCGAGGGCGATGACCACCAGTCTCACAGCGAGTTGCCAAAGCGCGTTCCGGCGGACTTTCCGAATGATTCTGTGTGGAAAAACAACCTGAAGGATGCGCGATACCGTCGCAACGAGGCGGACTACGACGCATATCCGATCGCGGATGTGGAGTTTCGAGATGATGCGAAGCAACTGGAACTCGTAGCCCGGTCCCTTGCGGTGGAAGCTCGCAACTATCTGCGGGCGAAAGGATGCACGTACGTATGAGCGCTGAAGGTACCCTCCTCAGGATCGAGAAGGCGTTCGCGGCTGACGGAATCGGCGTCGTGGGTGTTGAGGAGCGTCAGTTCCCGCAGGAGACTCACGTCTTGGTCTTTGTCACGCCCGAGGATCACACCAGGGCGCTCGTCCTCGCCGGCACGCTGGATATCGAGACGGAGGATGGGGACGATGTCTACGTCATCGTCCGAAAGTCCGCACAGGTGGCTGAGGACGCTCAGTCACTCGGGCGGGTGAAGAGTGTGCACGACGAGCGGTGTGACCAACTCGTCAAGCTGGTCAGCGCTCATAACCGTGTATCCGACGCTCAGCCCAGCCTCGCGTACGTGCCCGACGCCCGCGCTAGCATCGCGGCGGTGTCAGCAGCCCGGCACAATCTGATCTTTGGTCGGCGTGGCGCCGGCAAGACGGCGCTCATGGTCGAAGCAAAGCGTCAGCTTGAGCGAAGCGGTGCTCTCGCGGTCTGGGTGAACATTCAGACGTACAGGCACGAGGATCCCTACCGCATCGTTCTGTATGTGCTCAATGAGATGCTTCGTTCCATCCAGATCTCGCGCGTGATCCCGCCCAGCTCTCAGGTAGCTCTGCGAGTAATCAAGCTGGCAAACGACGTTCAGTATCTGCTCGATGCGACCACTACTGACGCGACGGCCGTCCGAGTCCTCGTTCCCCGTGCGCACCAAGTAGTACGCGATGCTCTCGATGTTGTTGCCGAGCCGATGTTCGTGTTCCTCGACGACTTCTATTATCTCGAGCGGAAGCAGCAGCCACTCGTCCTCGATCTCCTTCATGGAATTGTCCGAGACGTCAACGCTTGGCTGAAGATCGCTTCGATCCGCCACCTGACGAGATGGTGGCAGGCCTCGCCGCCGATGGGACTCCAGTCGGGTCAAGACGCGGAGCTGATCGATCTGGACATCACCCTGCAGGATCCTTCACTTGCGAAGAAGTTCCTCGAGGGTGTGCTCTTCGAGTTTGCGAAGCGTGCCCACATCTCGTCGCTTTCGCAGGTGTTTCGCAGCGAGGCACTCGATCGCCTGGTTATCGCTTCGGGCGCGGTTCCTCGCGACTTCTTGGTACTCGCGACAAGCGCCATTTCCCGTGCTCGCCGCCGAGAGAAGGCTCTACTAGTCGGCGTGCAGGACGTGAATCAAGCCGCGGGTGATGCGGGTGCAGCGAAGAAGCAAGAGCTCGAAGAGGACATGGCCTCGAACGTGGGCTCCGCCGAGCGGACGATGACGACGCTAGGGAAGGTCCGGTCGTTCTGCCTGGAGGAGAAGGGCTTCACCTACTTCCTTGTTGACCTGCGAGAACGAGAAGAACGCGCCTCTGCGTACACACTCCTGACGGACCTAATGGACGTCCGACTACTTCATCTTGTGGACGCGAGTGTTTCGGATGCACACGAGGCCGGTCGCAAATACGAGGCCTACATGCTCGACTTGAGCGAATACTCGGGGTCGCGGCTCAAGCACAGGCTTACCGTCCTTGACTTCGTGGACGGCAAGTTTCAGAGCAAGCAGACCCGCACCGGAACGAAACCGCGAATCGCCCGCACGTCTCGCGAGTTCACCGCAATCCTCCGCGGCGCACCGGCCCTCTCGCTGGCGATGCTCGCCGAGACAGCTACTGAAGACGGATAGGAAGGACCGTTGGTATTGCCGTTGTCTGCTGCGGCGTTGCTCTACTCAGCAAGATGACTGGCGCTGGTGGCCGGTAGACACTTGACCACGAATCACGCCGGCCCCGACGGCCACAACGCTTCGTCACATGGTGGGAGATGCGAACATGACTGAACCTGGCTACACAGATGTGCCTGCGGTTATCCGAGTCTTGGATGGGATGAAACTGTCCGCGTCAAAGCAAACGGAGGGCGCTGTGAAGGCGCTACTCAGGGACGCCAAGACGAACAGCCTTGAGACCCACGCCGAGATCTTTCTCGTAGACAAGGGCAAGAGCGCACTCAAGAATCTCACCCCGAGGGATTGGGCAATTCTAGGCATCGGCGCACTCGTGCTGGTGGGGGCGACCGTCGGAACAGTCAAGGGCATCGAACACCTCAGGCAACGTCGAACGCAGAAGGCCAAGTCGACCGAGGCAGCGGCCACTCGCGAGATCCAACTGTACGAGCTCTCCGGAGAGGTTACCGTCGCGGAAGAGTCGGTAGCGCTCATCGTCGGGTCCGACGTCGAGCTTGCCGAGGACCAGCTCGTCATCACTATGAGCGCCGAGGACTGGCGGGAGCTACTGCGCAGGGCCGTTGCGCTCAACTCGCTCGAGGAGCGAATCTGGATGCTTCTGTCCAACGTCCGTATCGAGGGCGGCGACGTCGGCGTCCTTCAATGGCAACAGAGAATGAAGAAGTTGTCCCCTCAGGAGGTCGCCGGTGAGATCAGGCGGATGCTTGAGGCCCACCCCGAGCTGCAGGCAAACGAGGAGTTGGCTGAACTCATCAGAATTTTCATCAACGGAAGATCCGACGACGGCCGGCACGAGCCTGGGCGGCTCGGAATCGAGTAGGACCCCGCGGGTAGGCTTCTGGCCTTACGGCCGCGCGCGATTCGTCGGGGGAGCAGATCACCGGCCTAACGGACAAGTCGGTCCGTGGAAGGCTCGCGCTTTCATGGACATGTTGGTTCCAGCTTCACGGTGATTCGGGAGCGCAGTGGACATCTCTGAGCGGTTCCTACATGAGGTGACGGATCCCGATGATCATTGCGTAAACCGCGATATCGACCGGGCTACTTTGCATTTACGCAAAGTAGGGCTCGGAGGTTCCGAACCGTTGCCCGTGAGAGATCGATCAGAGTTGTCGGGTCAAGTCCCGTGGAGTGGTGTAACCGTTTCGTGATCCTTCAGGGATGTGGGGGCTAGTTTTCGTTGTGATTGCAGATGCTCGCGACGAGCTCACTCACGGTGTCGGAGTACAGCCCAGGAGTG
>NZ_JAMXSA010000082.1:0-7012 GCF_024124465.1 Microbacterium sp. CnD16-F | reverse complement strand
CTTCCCCATCGTTCTCATCGGCCTCGGCATCGTGATCCTCGTCAGCGGCGGAGCCTTCGGACTCTGACGTAGCGGCAGCGATCCAAACGGCCCCGACCGGGCGCACCCCTCTCGGTTCAGACCGCGACACCTACCTGCAGCCAGTCCTGCGTGATCGCGGCAACAAGTGACTTTGTCAACCTGATCTGGCCCCGGGGTGACGGTTTGAAGTGCCCCCGTCGTGGCGGCGGGTCGATGTGGGTGGCTGTCTGTTGTCAGGCGCAGCAGGAAGTGGGGAGTTCGTTGCGGAAGAGGTTCGCAGTGAGGCGGATGCCTTCGGCCATGGTGAGGTACGGGGCCCAGGTGTCGGCGAGTTGGGTGACGGTGAATCCGGCTTTGATGGCGTAGGTCGCGGCGAGCATCATCTCGCCGGCGGTGTCGGCGAGGGCGTGGACTCCGAGGACTTTGCCGGTGTCGGCGTCGGCGACGATCTTGATGCCGCCGCGGGTGTTGTGGTTGGCGATGGCTCTGGGCACGTCGGCCAGTCGCAGGTATCGGCAGGCGCATCTGTATCCGGCGGCGATGGCTTCGGCTTCGGTGATCCCGGCCGAGGCGAGTTGGGGTGAGGTGAACAGGACGGAGGGCAACCCGGTGTAGTCGACCTGCTCAGAGTGACCGAGGGCGTTGTGTGCGGCGATCTTCCCGGTCCTCGCGGCGACGTACACGTACTGGGTCACGTCGGTGACGTCGCCGGCGGCGAACACCGCCGGGTTTGTGGTCCGCTGTTGTTCGTCGACAATGATGAAGCCGCGGGTGTCGGTCGCGATGCCCGCAGTGGCGAGGCCGAGCCCGTCGGTGCGGGGGGTGCGGCCGGTGGCGACGAGGACGCGTTCACCGGTAGCTACTTTCCCGGTGCGGGTGAGGACTCGGACCAGGTCGTCGTGTGGGGTGATCGTTGCGGCGCGGTCGCCTATGACGGTGATTCCGTCGGTCAGGAAGGCTTTGCGGAGCTCGGAGGAGAGTTCTGGTTCGGCGTGCGGGGCGAGCCGGCCGATGATGGTGACCTCGACCCCGAGCCGGGCGAACAGCTGGGCCTGTTCGAGGCCGACGAATCCGCCGCCGATCACCACGAGCGAAGCGGGCAGCTCGGTGAGTTCCATCGCCGTGGTCGACGTGAGGTAATCGATCTGCTCGAGGCCGGGGATCGTTGGGATGGTCGGTTCGGCGCCGGTGGCGATGAGATACGACTTGGCGCGAACCGGTCGTCCATCGACGAGCAGTGTTGAGGGATCGGTGAATGTTGCGGTGCCGGGGAGGATGTCGAACCCGTAGGCGGCGGCGATGTCGGCGTACTTGGTCTGGCGGAGCATGCCGACCAGCTCATCCTTCTGCTGCACGAGCGCGCCGAGGTCGACGGCCCCAGCGGAGGTGGCGGCGCCGGGGAACGGGTTCGTGAGCGCGGCGTGGCGGGTGTGCGCGGCCGCGAGGAGTGTCTTGGAGGGCACGCAACCCACGTTCACGCAGGTGCCACCGAGCGTGCCCGATTCGATGGCGACCACGCTCGCCCCCTCGAGTCGGGCGTGGATCGCCGCGGACATCGCCGCGCCGCCCGTCCCGACCACCGCAAGATCGAACTCGTTGTGCTGAGTCATGATGCCTCCTCGGGTGGACCGGGCCGCACGTGCGGCCCTACGCGACAGAATGGACCTTCAAGCATGCTTGAAGGTCAAACTGACGGTGGAGGTGTCACGATGCGGATCGGAGAACTCGCGGAGAAGGCGAGGACGAGACCGTCGACGCTGCGGTACTACGAGGAGCGCGGGCTGCTGCAACCGCCGGAGCGCACCCCGGCCGGGTACCGCAGCTATGGTGACGAGACGGTGCAGCGGCTCGAGTTCATCGATCGGGCTCGCGCGGCGGGGCTCACCCTTGCGCAGACCGCGGAGATCCTCGATGTTCGCGACACGGGTGGTTCGCCGTGCGCTCACGTGCTGGATCTCCTTGACCGCCGGCTCGTGGAGATTGATGAGCAGCTCGAGCAGCTGCGCGCCCTACGAGGGAGCATCGTCGAGCTTCGGGCGCACGCGACGGCAACGGCGTCCGAAGCCTGCACGCCGGAGTCCATCTGCCGCTACCTCTGATGACTTTCGGATCGCTACTGCCGCTGACGGGTGTGGTTGAGGCGGTACGAGGTGGTGCCGGTTTCGATGATGGTGCCGTTGAACGTGAGCCGGTCGACGATTGCCGCACACAGGCGCGGGTCAGTGAAGGTCTTCGTCCACCCGCTGAACGACTCGTTGGATGCGATCGCGACGGAGTTCTTCTCTTCCCGCTCTGTGAGGACCTGGAACAGGAGTTCGGCGCCGCGTCGGTCGAGTTCGAAGCCACAGAAGTGCGGAATTTCCGGCCTCGGCGAGTCGAAGTGAATAGCCCGGATTGCGTCCCATATAGGGATGGCCTGCGCGACAACGGACAAGCTCGGCACCAGGTCGTCGGATGCCCGTGCTGCGCCCCCGCCGTGGCGGTGACAACGTCGTCCGCATGAACGGAATACTGATTGGCTACGCCAGAGTCTCCACCGCGGATCAGGACCTCACATCGCAGCGAGACGCGCTGCTGCGACTCGGAGTCCTCGATCGAAACATCTACGTCGATCATGGGCTGACCGGCACCAACCGGGCCCGGCCCGGGCTGCGCGAGGCACTCGCAGCGGTTCGAGAAGCCACACACTCGTCGTGACGAAACTCGATCGGCTCGCCCGTTCGCTGAAGGACGCGCGCGACATCGCCGACGAACTCACAACGAAGGGTGTCGCGCTCAGTCTCGGAGGGAGCAGGTACGACCCCACCGACCCGGTGGGGCGACTGCTCTTCAATGTGCTCGCGATGGTCGCAGAGTTCGAGCGCGATCTCATCAGCATGCGCACAAAGGAGGGGATGGCGGTGGCGCGCGCGAAGGGTCACCTGAGAGGCCGACAGCCGAAGCTCTCGACAACGCAGCGGAAGCTGTTGTTCGACGTCCAGGACCGGGGCGAGTACACGCAGACGGAGATCGCCGAGTTGTTCAACGTGTCCCGTGCGACCGTCTATCGCGAATTGCAGCGCCGCCGAGCGGCGTTCCTAGCTACCTGTGAGGCGCACATCTACTGAGCCGCTCGCATCCCAGTTGGGACAGCGCCGCGACAACGGGCTGTCAGCCGCCGGGCCGGAGGACGGCCCAACCCGCGTTCAGCCCGTCCGCGAAAATCTTGAGTTGCACGAGGGTGTCCGCGTCGTAGGCGATGCCCTCGATCCGGCCGGGCGCGGCGCAGTCCTGTGCGACGGACGTCGGTCCCACGGGATTGGCCGGCTCCTCGCCCGCGGCGGGCGCTGGGGCCCATTCGAGCGTCACCCGAGCGGTCGACGGACTGCAGTCGAAGTCGATCACGTACCGCTCCCCCGTCACCACGACACCCGAGACGGCCGCCTCGCCTTCCGAGATGCCACCGGCCCCCTCAGCGACGAAGGTGATCCGCGAGAACTCGTCGTCAGCGACGCCGGGCACGGCGTAGTCGCCAAGGCCCGCCACGGCCATTCAGCACCACGATCGCCTGACCCCCGACCCCGCGGGACGGGGCCGGGGTGCACGCGCCGGCTTACTTCATGCGCCCGAACGTGGCGTCGATGTCGGCCATCTCCATCGCCGCGGTCGCCTCGATCAGCGCGCGGAGATCCTTGTCCGCGCCCGGCGAGAACTCCTCGGGCCGTTCGGGCGAGATGGTCATCGGCGATCCGACGGGTGCCTGCTCACTGGCATCCAACTCGGTGCCGTCGTTCGACGGCGAGGCGCCCTGGAAGATACGGCCGGCCTCGGACTGGTTGCCGAGATCGAACGAGTACTGCTTGCTCTGCAGGCCCATGTCGACGAGCTTCTTCACCTCGGGGAACTGCTCGGCGTTCGTATTCGGGATCGGCAGCGCGGTGCGCCAGCTCACCCCGAGCGTCTCGAGCGCCTTCGCGTACGCGTTCTCGTGCGCCTGGTCACGGACGATGAGGTACGAGATCGTGCTTCGGGCCATCTTGTTGTCGGTCATCTCGTACAGGCGGCACTTCTGTAGCCGGCCCGTCGACTCGAGCATGAGGTTGTAGAGCAGGTCGAGCACGAGGTTGCCCGAGTTGTAGACGTAGCTGCCCATCCATGGGTTGCCCGCCGCATCCACCGGCAGCGCACCCTGCGCGCCGACGAGGTAGTGGTGGATGTTGCTGTGGTCGACGGCGATGCTCAGCGGCGTCGCACCGCCGGCACCCGGCTCGTCCACGGGGCCGGTCGGCTTGCCCTTGTACCGCGGCGACCCGTCGAGCAGGCGCGAGACCGTCGTGCCGATGAGCTCGACGTGGCTGATCTCCTCGGTCCCGATGCCCTGGATGAGGTCCTTGAACGGCTTGCCCGAGGGCCCGCGGAAGTTGATGCTCTGGAAGAGGTACTGCATCATCGTGCGCATCTCGCCGAACTGGCCGCCGAGACCCTCCTGCAGTGCGTTCGCGGCAGCGGGATCCGGCTCGTCCTGCGCGATCTCGTTGATGAACTCTTGAACCCCTCGCCAAGCGGAGCCACAGCGCGTACCCTCCCGTATCAGCCCCGCGCCTCCCCCTCGATGCGCTCGTGCGTCGCGCGGACGAACGCCGCGTAGCCCCCCGCGGTCCGGCCCCAGAAGCGGCCGGAGGTAGTCACCTCGGTCTCATCCGTCGCGTGCACCCGCGCGCCAACAGTGCGAGCGGCGCGGACCAGCTCGACATCCTCGTGCTGGTCGAGGTCGGCGAACTCCCCCGCCGCGATGTAGACGTCCGCCCGCAGCCCCAGGTTCGCGCCGTGCACGTTGCCGGCGGGACGACCCCGCGGGTGGGTCGCGAGCCAGTGCGCAGCGTGCTCGACGGTGAGGTCGGCGAAGTCGGGACGGACCGTGCCCAGGACGACATCGGTCCCCGCTGCCCGCACGTCGAGCTGATGGCTGAGCCACGCGACCGGCACCGTCGAGTCACCGTCGGTCGTGGCGATCCAGGTGGCGCCCAGCGGGACGTCCCGCAGTGCTGCGAGCGCGGCGGCGACGCCGAGCCGCCGCGCGGTGCCCACGTTCCGTGCGTCGATGTGCAGCGTCTGCACGGGCCACGACGCCGCGATCTGCTCGGACGCGTCCGTGCAGGCATCCAGGACGACGACGGTCACGACTCGCACGTCCGGATGCGTCCGGCGGGTGTGCGCGATCGCTGCGTCGAGCGCCGCGAGACAGCCACCCAGCAGGGCGGCCTCGTTGTGCACCGGGACCACGATCGCGACGGCGGCGACGGCATCCGACTCCGCCGCTGTCACGCGATGAGCCCGGTCTCGGCAGCGACCGACCGCGCGCCCGCCAGCCCGTAGACCTCGAGCACGTAGTCCTCCTCCTCGTGCACCACCAATCGGACGAGGCCGTCCGCGGCCCGGAGCGCCGCGTGGACGTCGTCTCCCGACAGCGGGTACTCCTCGACGGGATGCCGCCAGTGGCACGCGAGCAGCTGCCCGTCGCGCGTGAGGGCGGCCCGCATCCGCTCGACCCCGTCGGCCAGGTCGGCTGCGCCCCAGTAGTAGCCGACCTCGGACAGGACGATGAGGTCGAACGAGCCCTGGGGCCACTCACCCGGCAGCGCGCGGCGCTCGAGGCGCACATCCGCCCCCTCACCGATGCGGCGACGCGCGGCCTCGAGCGGCGCCTCGGCGATGTCGATGGCGAGCACAGCGTCGCACCGCTCGGCCAGCAGCTGAGTCAGCGCGCCGGTCGAGCACCCCAGCTCGAGCGCGCGGCCGTACCGGGGTCGCGGTAAGCACGCCATCGTGACCGCACGCTTCCGCTGCTCGTACCACCGCGATTCGAACCCCCACGGGTCGTCGCCGTTGCGACGGTAGAACGCGTCGAAGTAGGTCTCGTCCAGGCTGCCGCGCTCACTTGCGGGCCGGATGAAGACCTCGAACGGACGGTCGAAGTGCGCCTGCATCCGTTCGTGCAGCATCACTTCGTCGCCCGGCGCGTCGGACAGCGGCTCGATCTGGCTGCGGTGGCGATGCAAGGCGTGCCGCTTCGCGTCGACGGTCGCATCATCGAGTGAAAGGACCTCGATCTCGTCCCACGGCACATCGTCGGGCGTGCCCCAGTGCCACAGCCAGATCGGGTACCACCGGTACGGGATGCCCCGTTCGGCGCACACCTCGGCCGTCACCTCGCCGACCACGCGGTGATCGCGATGCCCATCGCCGGTCCATGGCGCGACGACGAGACATGAGCCCGCGTCTGCGACGGTCTCGCGGAGCGCCGTGGCGATAGGGGTGCGGTGACCGTCGGTCCCACCGTCGGGGATGCCGAGGAACCGCAGCTCGGTTGACGGCGCCAGCTGCGCGAGCGCGTCGGCCGCCTCGCGGCGGCGCAGCGCGCCGAGCTCGACGGGTGTCGCGGACGGCGAGTCGGGGTGCGACCCCTCCCCGTCCGTGACGACGAGCACGGTCGCCCTCGCCCCGCGGCGAGCGGCGGCGGCAATCAGCCCTGCCGCTCCGAGGGTCTCGTCATCGGGGTGCGCTGCAACGACGACGAGGTGATCGAACTCGACGTCGAGGCTCGCGGGGTTCCGCCCGGCGAAGGTCTCGGCCCACACGTCCTCGCCCGTCCCGGGGTCGAGGTGGCTGAAGCTCACCATGCGCCGCGACCCTGACCGAGGTCGGCGCCGATCCGAGCGAGGTCCCGCTCGCCGTGGTGCTGGCGGAGGTAGATCCCCAAATCCGCGACCCGACGCGCGTGCGCGTCGTCGGCGACCAGCGGCAACGGTCCGAGCGCACGGGCTGACTCGGCGAGCGTGGTCTCGACGGCGCCCGCCACGATGGCCCGCACGCGGGCGGCCAGGATGCCGGGGTCGGGAGCGCGGTCGAATGCGGCGGGCGCGGCATCCATCTGGCCCGCAGCCGACCGCAGCGCGAGCCGCGCCGCCCACAACGCCGTGTCCACGCGACCGAGATGCAGACGCGACAGCTG
>NZ_JAMXSA010000081.1:0-7379 GCF_024124465.1 Microbacterium sp. CnD16-F | reverse complement strand
AGCCGCCGCACCGCAAGCCGCACCCCGCACGCCGCACGCCGCACGCCGCACGCCGCACGCCGCACGCCGCACGCCGCACGCCGCATTATCCCGCGCGTACCCGCGCCGCATCCCGGGCCCCCGCACACCGCATCTCCTCACGACGCCCGCGCCTGCACCCCGGCGGTGCGCCATCCGGTACGGTCGGGCGGCGGATCCCACAGCCACCGCAGCGGCGATTTCGACCGGAGTGGCACGGGCTCCCGCCCGCTGCCGGGCGGAGCGTGCAACACGAATCCGGCCTCGACCCGCTCGATGCGCCACCCGTTGTTGTGCAGGAGCAGGTGATGGAACCGGCAGAGCAGCACGCCCTCGTCGGTGTCGGTCCTCCCACCCTCGGACCACGGCATGCTGTGGTGCGCTTCGCAGTACGACGGCGGTCGCTCGCACCCGGGCCAGAGGCATCCCCCGTCGCGGGCGGCGAGCGCGACCCGCTGCGCGCGGGTGAACAGTCGCTCGTCACGTCCGACGGCGAGGGGTGTGCCGGCGGCATCCACTTCGATGCGGATGCGGCCGCCGGTGCAGTGCGCGCGGTCGACGACCGAGCCGGGCAGGGCTGAGCCGCCGTCCTCGACGATCCCGGTCGCTCCGTGACGCCCGAGGCCGTCGCGGGGCGCCTCGGTGACGATGACGCGGACGCCGGGTTCACGCGCTCCGAACACGTCTTTCGCGGTGGCGAGCGCGCCCGCACGCAGGACGTCGACGAGCACGTCGTACGAGAGCTGTTCGTTCGATCGCGCGTCGTCGACGAGCGCGGCGGCCTCGGCGCGTTCGGCGTCGGTCATGAACCTGGGCCCGCCGCGGCGGGGGCGCAGGGCGGCGTCGAGGACGCTCCGCATCCACGGCCCCATCTCGTCGTCGAAGACCATCGATCCTCGGGAGAACCCGTCGCCGTCGGTCCAGAGCCGGAACGACCTGCGCTCGAAGCGCCGCGCGAACCGCTCCTCGGCCCCGGCGGGGTCGAGCATGTCGCGCAGTGTGCGCGCCTGCGCGGTGAGCTGTTCCACCGACCACTGGTCGGCCTCGTCCGCGAGCCGTTCGGCTGCCCTGGCCCACGCCGCTGCAAGACCGAGCGTCGGCGGATCACCGAGCCCCGTCAGGATCGCCCCGTACTGCGCCGACGACAGCGCCCCGTCGTAGAGGAGCCGATCGAGCGCGCCGTGCCACCCGGCATCCCCCGAGCCCATCAGCGCCTCCCCCACTCGCACGGCGCGCGTCGCCTCGGCGCGCGTGATGCCGGTGGTCGCCTGGATCATCTCGACCGGCGTGCGATGCCCGGTCTCGGCGCTGAGCCCACCGCTTCCCCGCTCGCGGCTCGATCGCTGCGCCGCGACACCGGCGAGCACCGCCTGCAGCACACCGATCTCACGGGCCACCCGCCCCGCGCGGGCGATGAGCGTCCTCACCGTGTCGTCATCGAGACGACCGACGGATGCCGCCAGGTCAGACGCGTCGACGTCGAGCGCATCGAGGGCGGTGAGGCCCTCGACACTCTCTCGCAGCGTCGTCGCGAATGGCATATCTGTACGATGCCACACACCTCCGACATTCGTACATGTGTTCGTCAAGCTGTGGATAACCGACCGGCCCACCGTCGTGCAGGGGTGTTCGGAATCGTCCGGGTTCCGCATTCCCACCCGTCCCCGCCCCCGCCGGACCCTAACGTCGCACCGACGGCGGGTGTTCGCCCCGCCTGCCGCTCCGCGCGCGTCCGCCTCCCGACGACACACCCGCGCAGCAGAGACGACGAGGAGAACTCGCATGATCGACGAAGACAGCATCCGCCTGCGCGACCGGCGGTGGGTGTGGCTCACCGGGCGTATCGCTCTCTGGGTCCTGATCGCCGCCCTCAGCACGGCCCTGCTTCTGACGATGGCGGCGTCGATCGTCGCCGCGTTCCAGGCCGCCGCCGCTCCCGGCGAAGAGCACTGGAGCGACCGGACGGGGGCGGTCGGCGACACGTTCGGCGGGCTCCTCGGCCCGTTCCTCAACGCCCTCGTGCTCGGCGTCACGGTGGTGTTGGCCGTCGCCTGGCAGCCGCGGCGGGATCGACGACAGAAGGCCGAGTCCCTCGTGGCGTGGCTCGCGCGGTCGGATGCCGACGACCAGGGTGTCGTCATCACGAACGGCGCGGGCGCGATCGCCCATGACGTCGGCGTGAGGTTCGGGGCGAAGAAGGAGGGGCAGAGCGACCTCGTCCTCTGGGAGGCGCACGTTCCGCCGGGCGAATGGAAGGGCGTCGAGAAGACCCTGTCCGAACGCGGGGCGACCGCCCCCTCGTCACCGCCCTCGCCGACGACTGACGCCGACAACCGCATCGCCGCGCACGACGCCGTGCGCTGAACCCTCACCGAAAGGCTTCTGATGACCGAACCCGACCCCCGCGCCGATGACCTCGCCGATGCCCTGCTCGCACTGCTCGACGAGCCGGCGATCGAGCGGCGCGCCCTGCCGCCGGCGAACTTCTGGAGCATCGTCCACTACGGCGAGCAGAGTTACGAGAACCGGTACAACCGGGTGGTGCGTTGGCTGCTCGACCCGACCGAGAACCACGGGTTGGATGCCGCGGTGGTCAACTCGCTGATCGCCGCTGTGTGGGCGGGGCCGGGCGAGCAGCCCGTGGTCGGCGTACGCCGGGTGCGGACGGGCATCGAGACGCCGGCCCCCCGCGCCTCGGACGCCGCACTCGCGGGGCGCATCGACATCACGGTCGTCGATCATGCGAACCGGGTCGTGATCGCGATCGAGAGCAAACTCGCCTCGAGCGCGCACGATGAGCAGCTGCGCCGATACCGCGAGTGGATCACGTCGGCGTATGCCGGGTGGCAGCACGTGTTCGTGTTCCTGACCGAGGTCGCCGAGCAACCCGACGACGAGGGGTGGACCGCGTTGACGTACGGCGATTTCGTCGACGTGATCGCGGCGGAACGGGAGACGCGCAAGGTGGCGTCGCGGGTCGACGCCGTGATCGACGACTTCGTGGCCGACGTCGACCGACGCGGTGCGGGACCTGCGGACGAGCGCATCGCGGGGCTCTTCTTCACGGATGCCGCTGAGCCGAAGCCCGCGCAGGTGCGGTTCGCCGACCTGCTGCTGGCGGTGGCCGACGAGATCGAACCTGCGGATGCCGAGAGACGAGCGCCGCATGCGCGGCTCGCCGCGTACGTGGCGGGGCTGAGGAGCTCGGCGCCGGCACCGGCGGCATCCCATGTCTTCGGCAGGTTGACGACACGGTTCGAGGAACGGTCACGCTCGTCCTCGGAGCTGGTGCGGACGCTGTCCTACGTGCTGGATCACGCGCCGCGCATACTCGCACAGGACCATGCGAAGGCGCCGGGCGTGGCGGAGTTCTTTTCCGCCTACGCGGAGCACCTCACGGGGAGGGCGCGGCGGAGCGCCCGCGACGGTGTGTCCACGGTGCGCCCGGAGCAGAGCCTCGGTGGCTATCTGCGCACGGTGCGCGTGAACCAGGGCGGCAAGGGTGTCACGTTCAACGAGCGGGTCGAGGGCGTGGCGCGGTTCCGGGTGTCCGGCAACGACCTCGCCGTCTTCCCCTGGTGGGTGGGGCACATCGGCGATGAGACGCGCAACATCCCGCGCTCGGCCTGCGGGATCGTCGGTGCGCGGGTGCAGAGGCGCCCTCTCGCCGAATGGACGCCGGAGGAGTTGCACGCCGCGGTGCTGGCCGCGCTCGGGGACATCGCTGCGCACGGCGACGGCCGATGCGGATGCGGCGAGGCGATCCGCTGATCAGGCGTTCCCGAGCAGGATGCCGAGCACGCCGCCGCTGGCGGGGTCGCAGGGCGCTGACAAAGAGGCACTGGTTGTTCCGTCACCCGTCTTGGCGGGCGGCTGCAGCCACCTACGCATCGATGCGAATTAGGGCGTCGTGGGATCGTCTCCCGAAGCCGACCGCGCGGTTCGGCGGGCACGCTCCCACTCGGAAGCCTTGTACAAGAGGTGGCAGCTCGCCACGCCGACACTCCGCCCGTTCACGGTCACGAGGTCTAGAGACGAATTGAACTCCTCCTCGTCTGCATCGCGCACGCTTGGAACCAAGTTCGTGACGGCCACCAAAAAGCGGAGGAAGACCCAGCGCGTGATGGCCTCCGCGGGAGAGTTCGGACCGGGAGCAAAGCCGTGAGGCGGTCGATTGGTGAGATAACCAGGCGCGGCACTAAGCCGCCACACGCGCCCTACTCCCGGCGGGTCAAAAGTGAATGACATCGTGTGTGGTCGCCCTAAATCGAAGTTCGCGACGCAGTGACCCGACACTCGACTCTCGGTGAAAAACCCCATGCGGACCGATCCTTTCCCCAAGTTAAGAACGGTCGGCGTCATCATGACACAACGCCAAGGATCGCGCGACGCTGTCCTAGCGTCGGCTCGGAGTGGAGCGGTCCGGCGAGGTAGTCCGCATCCTCGTTGGGGCGGTAATCGCACGCCCCAACCTCAGCCCCGCACGACCCCCGCAAGCCGCTCGGCAACCCGTTGCGCGTCGGCCTCCGACGCCGCTTCGACCATGACACGTACGAGCGGCTCGGTCCCCGACGGGCGCAGCAGCACCCGCCCCGAATCGCCGAGTTCGGCTTCAGCTTCAGCGACCGCCGACACCACGTCGGGGTCGGTCGCTCGCGAGCGTTCGACGCCCTTGACGTTGATGAGCACCTGCGGGAACACGGTCATGACCTTCGCGAGCTCTGACAGCGGCTTGCGCTGACGGGCGACCTCTGCGGCGAGGTGCAGGCCGGTGAGCAGCCCGTCGCCGGTGGTGGCGTAGTCGCTCATGATGACGTGGCCGCTCTGCTCGCCGCCAAGCGAGAAGCCGCCCTCGTTCATGCGCTCGAGGACGTACCGGTCGCCGACGGCGGTCGTTTCGAGGTGGATGCCGTGGGCCGCCATCGCGCGATGCAGACCGAGATTGCTCATCACGGTCGCGACGAGCGTGTCGTCCTTCAGCAGCCCGCGCTCTTTCATCGACACGGCGAGGATCGCCATGATCTGGTCGCCGTCGATGATGCGGCCGTCGGCGTCGACGGCGAGGCAGCGGTCGGCGTCACCGTCGTGGGCGATGCCGAGGTCGGCGCCTGTGCGGAGCACTTCGGCGACGAGCTTGTCGAGATGTGTGGAACCGACACCGTCGTTGATGTTCATGCCGTCGGGGTCGGCACCGATGACGGTGACCTTGGCTCCGGCATCCCGGAACGTCTCGGGTGAGACGCCAGATGCGGCACCGTTGGCGCAGTCGAGCACGACGTGCAGGCCACGGAGGCTGGTGCGCAGGGATGCGAGCAGGTGCACGACGTAGCGGTCTTCGGCGTCGGCGAAGCGGCTGATGCGGCCGACTGCTCCCCCGGTGGGGGCGAGCTTGGGGCCGGCCATGGCTTCTTCGATGCGTTGCTCGACCACGTCGGGGAGCTTGACGCCGCCACGGGCGAAGATTTTGATGCCGTTGTCGGGTGCCGGGTTGTGCGAGGCCGAGATCATGACGCCGAAGTCGGCGTCGATGTCACCGACGAGGAACGCGGCGGCAGGGGTCGGCAGAACGCCGGCATCGAGCACGTCGACGCCGGAGGAGGCGAGTCCTGCGGCGACGGCTGCGCTGAGGAAGTGACCCGAGACCCGCGGGTCGCGTGCGACGACGGCCGTGAGGCGGCGTCCGCTGCGGCGGCGGGCTTCGGCGATACGACCCTGGCCCAGGACGACCGCGGTCGCCTGGGCCAGGGTGAGCGCGAGATCGGCGGTGAGGGGGCCGTTTGCGAGGCCCCGCACACCGTCCGTCCCGAACAGTGCCATCGAAGGATTAACGCTTCGAGTACTGGGGAGCCTTGCGCGCCTTCTTGAGACCAGCCTTCTTGCGCTCCTTGACGCGAGCGTCACGCGACAGGAAGCCGGCCTTCTTGAGCGTCGGGCGGTTGTTCTCGGCGTCGATCTCGTTGAGGGCACGCGCGATGCCGAGGCGCAGGGCGCCGGCCTGGCCCGAGGGGCCACCACCCGAGATGCGGGCGATCACGTCGTAGCCACCGGCGAGGCCGAGGACCGTGAACGGGTCGTTGATGAGCTGCTGGTGCAGCTTGTTGGGGAAGTAGTCCTCGATGGTGCGGCCGTTCACCGTGATGGTTCCCGAGCCGGGAACCAGGCGCACGCGGGCGATGGCCTGCTTGCGACGGCCCACAGCGGTGCCGGGGACGGAGAGGACGGGGCGAGCCGGGGCGGCCTCGGCGGCAGCCGGCGTCTCGGTCGAGTAGTTCTCGGGAGTCTGGTCGAGGGAGTCAGCGATCTTCGCCATCAGATAATCCTTGTTCTTCTCTGCGGCGCTTACTGGGCGACCTGGTCGAAGGTGTACGTGGTGGGCTGCTGGGCCGCGTGCGGGTGCTCGGCACCGGCGTAGACCTTGAGCTTGGACAGCTGCTGGCGACCCAGGCTGTTCTTGGGGAGCATGCCGCGGACGGCCTTCTCAACGGCGCGCACCGGGTTCTTCTCGAGGAGCTCGGCGTAGGTGACCGACTTGAGGCCGCCCGGGTAGCCCGAGTGGCGGTAGGCCTTCTTCTGCTCGAGCTTCTGGCCGGTGAGGGCCACCTTGTCGGCGTTGATGATGATCACGAAGTCGCCCGTGTCGACGTGGTTCGCGAAGGTGGGCTTGTGCTTGCCGCGCAGGAGCGTGGCAGCGTGCGAGGCGAGGCGGCCGAGGACGACGTCGGATGCGTCGATGACCACCCACTCACGGGTGATCTCACCAGCCTTGGGGGTGTACGTGCGCGTCACAGTAGTGCTGCTTTCATTGATTCGAACGGAGGAGTTCGTGAATCCCACTCCGGGGTGGTTCGCTCGGGATGCCGGTCGAACACGCCAGTGGAGGGCTCACGTTCGCGGTGTCAGGCCAGCAGGGCGCAGGCACCAATGGTCGATCATACGCTATAGAGTCGCGACCTAGTAACGCGATGCGACGCAGACCGGGCCCGAATCAGCGCGAATGCCGGAAAAATCGAGGGATGGGACTCACTTCGCGCCTCGTGTCCAGTCGACTCCTGGCGCCCCAGGAAACCCCAGGGGCATCCAGACGAGGATCGCCCCACGGTACGCTCGCGAGATGATCGTGAGGCTGATCCGCGCGCGCAATGTTCCCATCCTGGGACGAGTTATTAGGCAATTGCTCTTACTTCTTTCCGTGGAAGTACCACCGCAGGTGTGGATCGGCGCGGACCTCCGCGTTCGGTCAAGTCCCGTGGAGTGGTGTAACCGTTTCGTGATCCTTCAGGGATGTGGGGGCTAGTTTTCGTTGTGATTGCAGATGCTCGCGACGAGCTCACTCACGGTGTCGGAGTACAGCCCAGGAGTGG
>NZ_JAMXSA010000080.1:0-8016 GCF_024124465.1 Microbacterium sp. CnD16-F | reverse complement strand
ATAGAGGGAGTGGTCATCGGTGTGACGCCTTTCGAGTGGGATGTGAGAGTTTCCTCGAAGGAAGATCCCGGTGGCCACGCTGACGTTTACTGGCCGGGATCGTTACACCACTCTACGGGGCACTACTGAAACGGACGCCGGTTGAGGCCCCGACGCACCTGCCGCAAGGCCCGCAAGCTTTTGTTGACAATGCTGCTGTCGGGCAGAAACCGCGGTCTGGGTCTTGGGGCTGCTTGGGGTGCCTCGGAGTCCTGCTCGTCGCTATGGTTGGCTTCCAGCTCCCGAGAGCCGGAGAGGATCCGGCAGATCGCAACGACAACCAGTCTGTGGCCGGGGTGGTCTGCGAAAACGCCGTCAGAGCGAACTTGAAGGCTCCTTCAACTGCATCGTTGGACAGCGACGCAAGCGATGCCGGCTACCGAAGGTGGACCGTCTCGGGGTACGTCGACTCCGAGAACTCCTTTGGTGCGATGATTCGCACTGGCTACGCGTGCGCCGTAGACGTCACTGCGGACGTCGAGCTGGCGTGGCGGAGCGGCCTCGTCCCGAGCTCGCCGTCCTCGAGGACCTCCGCGTGGCGGAGGCGGATGACGTCGCCGCGGCGGCCGCGCACGGTGAACCGCAGCCAGCCGACGAGGTTCTGTCCGAAGTCCACGAGGGTGCGGCCCGACGGCGACCGCCAGATGCGGCGCGGCGCGAGGGTCTCATGGCGCCGGATCGGCGGGGCCGCCTGCGGTTCGAGGGTCGCGGTCGATCTCGACCGCGCGGACGGCGAGCGCCGGCTCGTCTCCGCGGACCCGGGCATCCACCGTCTGCCCCTTGTACAGCGAGTTGCGTGTGATCCCGGATGCCGTTGCCCGCCGCTCCGGCGACGTCGTGAGCCGCTGTCGCCGCCCGTCGCGGAACTCGACCTCGAGCGCCGCGGCGACGGCGATCCCGTCACCGTAGTTCCCGTTCGCGGCACCGAACCCGAGCCGGCCGCGCCACCACCCGTTGCCGAGCAGCAAGCCGACCTCGAGGTCGCCCGTGGCGCCCCGGACGATCGCCGTCACGTCGAACGAGTGGTAGGCGAGCCGCCATTCGTACGAGGTCCACCCGGGGTTCAGGACCGACTCGGTGACGGGCATCCCGCCGCACCGTGGAAGCGCGGGGCCACCCCCTTCGGGACCTCCGTCGTCAGGAAGGCGGCATCGTCGAGGGGGATGCGCGCATGTCGCGACCTTCCGTCCGGGCAGAGCCCGACGAGGTCAGGCCCGGCCGAACCCGTCGAGGTCGGGGTCCCAGTACGCTTCGGGCCCCTCGTCCAAGATCGTCTCACCCGAGCCGCCGTCGGCGCGAGGGAAATGCGGGTGGTGTCGCAGCTGCGCGGCGGCGAAGGAGAAGTCGGGCTCGGGACGGTCCCAGTCGGTCGCGACCGAGAGCACGTCGTTGCCGACGCCGATGACGAGGAATGCCTCGCCGATCTCCCCGTTCTTCTCGAACACGATCGGGATCGTGACAGCATCGGCCCGGCCGCGCTCTGCGACGGCGGCCGTCAACGTGACGAGAGCCTCCGCGACGTCATCGGTCGTGACCACGGTCTCGCCGGCGTACGTGATGCATCTCATATGCCCACTATGTGGCGTGAAGTCCGAATCACCGAACGGTTGCGTTCCCGCCGCCCGGCGAGTACGGCGGATGCCGCGGTCAGGCCTCGGCGGTCACGGGCGCGACGTCGTCCACCGCATCCGTCATCTTCTGCAGGAAGGCGACGACGTGCTCCTGTTCGTCGGGGGTCATCCCGACGGCGACGTCGTACATGAGCCCGTGCATGCGCCCGAGGGTCTCGCGCACCTCTTCGTTCGCGTGCGGCGTCGCCCGCACGAAGATGCTGCGCCGATCGGTCGGGTTCGCGATCCGCTGGACGCGTCCGGTCTTCTCGAGCCGGTCGAGCATCGTCGTGATCGACGCCGAGGTGACCCCGAGATACTTCACGAGCTCGGCGGGACGGGCGGAGTGGTCGGGCTGACGCAGAAGGTAGCGAAGCGCGAGAAGCTCGTTCTCACCCATCGCCATCGAGTCCCGGGTGCGGCGACGCATGGCGGCCTCGGCGGCGCGGTAGGTGCGCAGCGCCTCGAGGACACGACGTGCCCGGTCGCGCTCGCCGGGGGACTCGTCGTACCAGTAGCCGGCCGTGTGCTCGCCGTTCGCCACATTCACTCCCCGCTGGTCGCGCCGAAATGCGGCGACGTCATCGAGAATAGGTGATGGGAGCGGGCGGACAGCCGCCAGTAGCCACGTGTCCCCGGATCCGCTACTCTCCCGCAACCGCGAGAGGGGAAGCCCATGCCGTTCCGAAGCAAAGAGACCCTCGAACGCTGGGTCGACGAGTTCCACGAGGCCCGCGGCGCCGGCGAGCGCATCAAGGTCATCGTGCAGGACGGCACCGACGGCGCCGACACCGGCCTTGTGGTCGTCCCCCTCGAGAACGCGACCGTCACGATCTTCATGCAACCGGCCGAGGTCGGGGCAGCGTCGTGGCGCGTGACCATCGAGCCGCAACCCGACACGACGATCCTCAACAGCCACCAATTGCACGCGATGGCCGTCGAGCTGTCCGTCGCCGCGGAGCTCTGCGCCTACCTCGAAGCCCGCTCCGTCGGCCACGAGGAGACTGACGTCGACTGACCTCCGGCAGCGGTCTTCAGCCGGCCCGCGTGCCCGCGTCCGGCTCGCTGAGCGCCGGATGCAGGTGAGGCGACGCGAGGGCGACCGCAGCCTGTCGCGCACCGGCCGCGAGGCTCGCATCGACGTCCGAACCCGCACCATGCGCAGCGAGGAATCCCGCGAAGAAGGCATCGCCGGCCCCGTTGCTGTCGACGACGTCGACCTCCACTGCGGCGACCGCGTACCGACGGCGAGCCGCGTCCATCGCGATCGCCCCTGACGCTCCGCGCGTGCACACCGCGAGACGGGGGCCGCGCTGCAGACACGACTCCAGCAGTTGTAACGGGTCATCGACGGCATCGTCGTTCATGAACACGACCTCCGCGGCGCGCAGGAACGGCTCATGGAATGCGGCCTTCCCGTCGTAGTCGTGGAGGTCCGTCCAGACCGGCGCGTCGATGCCGCGCGCCACGAGCTCGGCCCCGAGCGCGCTGAGGTCCACGACCGCGACAGCGGCAGAGTCCAGATCATCACCGATCTCCGCGACGATCGCCGGATCCGCCGCCGAAGGCGTCGCGACGTACAGGGAGACCCGCTCGCCCGCCCGAGTCATCAGATTGACATGCTGCTCCGTGGCGTCGGACGCGTGGCGCGCCAGACGCACGCCCGCACGCGCGAGCCCGCTCGCGACGGCGGCGCCCTCGGCATCCGCTCCGAGAAGCGCGTGCAATCTCACGTCCAGGCCGAGCTCCGCGAGGTGGACCGCCTTGCCCGCCGATGTTCCGCCGACCGTCCGCACCGATCCGGTGGCGAACTGCATGTGGGGTGTCGGCTCGGGGAGCCGATCGAGTTCGATCAGGTGGTTCCAGGCGGCGGGCCCGCACACGACGACGGTCATGCGCCCAGTCAACCATCGGGTCTCTGCTCCGGACGCATCCGTTCTCACATCGCGCCTGCCTGCGAAGAGAGGAAGAGGTAACCAAAGCGGTCGATCCCGGTGCGGTCGGGGGAAACACCCGCCCTTTAGCGTCGAGCCTCACACCCGGCTCCACGACTGAAAGGCATCTGCGATGACGTACGTCAAGCCCACCGAGCTCGTCCAGACCGTGATCGACGCCGGCGCGTCGAAGGTCATGCTCTCCACCCGTGACACCCTCGTCCGCTCCATCATGGGCGGCGCGCTGCTCACGCTCGCGGCGGCGTTCGCCGTCACGGTCAGCGTCACCACCGGCATGCCGCTGCTGGGCGCCGTACTCTTCCCCATCGGGTTCGTGATGCTCTACCTGCTCGGCTACGACCTGCTCACCGGCGTGTTCGTGCTCGCACCCCTCGCGTGGCTCGACAAGCGCCCGGGCGTCACGCTCGGCGGCATCCTGCGCAACTGGGGACTCGTCTTCCTCGGCAACTTCATCGGCGCGTTCTCGATCGCGCTGCTCATGGCGATCGTCTTCACGAACGGCTTCTCGACCCCGCCGAACGAGGTCGGTCAGGCGATCGGCCACATCGGCGAGGGCCGCACGGTCGGCTACGCCGAACACGGTGCCAACGGGATGCTGACCCTCTTCGTCCGCGCCGTGCTCTGCAACGCCATGGTCGCCACCGGAGTCGTCCTCGCGATGGTGTCGAAGGACGTGATCGGCAAGATCGTCGCGATGTGGATGCCGATCATGCTGTTCTTCTTCATGGGTTTCGAGCACTCCATCGTGAACATGTTCCTCTTCCCGTCGGGGCTGCTTCTGGGCGGCGACTTCACGATCGGCGACTACCTGATCTGGAACGAGATCCCGACGGTGCTCGGCAACCTCGTGGGCGGACTGCTCTTCGTCGGCATCCCGCTGTACGTGACCTACGGCCGCCCCGCCGCCCCCCGCCGCGTGCGCCCGTCGCGTCGCGAAGCCGCCGCCGCCCGCGCCGTCGCCGTGGGCTCCGCCGTCCCCACCCGGTGACCGACGTGGCCGGCATCGTAAAGAGACCGCAACACGACGTGACCACCCAGGCAACCTCGCCCGCATACCGTCACGACATGAGCTCCACCGGCCCCACCCCGCCCCACGTGGTCGTGGTCGGTGCCGGGATGGTCGCACACCGCTTCGTCGAGAGCCTGCTCAGCCGCACCGACGAGCCGTGGCGGGTCACCGTGATCGGCGAGGAGCAGCGGCATCCCTACGACCGGGTCGGTCTCACGTCGTTCTTCGCCGGGGCCTCGGCCGACGACCTCGCCCTCGACGAGGGTCCGCTCTCGGACGAGCGGGTGCGGTTCCTGCGCGGCGTCGCCGTCACGCGGATCGAGCGCGAGCGCGCCGAGGTCGTCACCGACCGCGGCGAGCGCATCGCCTACGACCGGCTGGTGCTCGCGACCGGTTCGTACGCCGCCCGGCTCGCGGTCGACGGGTACGACCACGACGGCTGCTTCGTCTACCGCACGCTCGACGACGTCGAGGCCCTCGAGCGGTTCGTGCAGCGCCGGTCGGCCGAGCTCGGCCGCCGCCTGGTCGGCACGGTCATCGGGGGCGGGCTGCTCGGCCTCGAGGCGGCCGGCGCGCTGCAGGGCCTCGACGTCGACTGCACCGTCGTGCAGTCCTCCGACCGGCTCATGTCGGCGCAGCTCGACCTGCCCGCCGGCGACGCGCTGCGCCGACTCATCGAGCAGCGCGGGATCGGGGTGCGCACGTCGGCGATCACGACGCGCCTCGACGCCGACCGCAGCGGGCAGGTCGTCGGGCTCGAGTTCCGCGACGGGTCGTGGGAGCGCACCGACGTCGTCGTCTTCACCGTCGGGGTCCGCCCGCGCGACGAACTTGCCCGCACGGCCGGGCTCGCCGTCGACCCGCGCGGCGGCGTCGTCATCGATGCCGGCTGCGACACCTCCGACCCGGCGATCCTCGCGATCGGCGAGGTCGCCAGCTTCGAGGGCCAGTGCGTCGGTCTCGTCGCCCCCGGCTACGCCATGGCCGAAGTCGCCGCGGCGCGCCTGCTGGGACTCGAGGCCTCGTTCGCGGGCTTCGACGTGTCGACGAAGCTCAAGCTCTCGGGCGTCGACGTCGCGAGCTTCGGCGACGCGTTCGCCGAGACGCCCGGCGCCCTCGACGTCGTCTATGCCGACCCGATCGCCGGGGTCTACAAGAAGCTCGTCGTCTCGGACGACGCGAAGACGCTGCTCGGCGGCATCCTCGTCGGCGACGCGTCGGCCTACGGGTCGCTCCGCCCCCTCGTCGGCGGCGCCCTCGGCGGCGACCCCGTCGCCTACCTCCTGCCCTCCGACGGTGTCGCCGCCCCCACGGGCGACCTGCCCGATGAGGCGCTCGTGTGCTCCTGCAACAGCGTCACGGCCGGCGGCATCCGCTCTGCCGTCCACGACGAGGGCTGCACCGACGTGAAGGGCATCAAGGCCTGCACGAAGGCGGGTGCGGCGTGCGGGTCGTGCGTCGGCATGATCACGAAGCTCCTCGGCAGCGAGCTCGCGAAGACCGGCGCCGCCCTCAGCACCGCGCTGTGCGAGCACTTCGCGATGTCGCGGCGGCAGCTCTTCGACGCGGTCCGCGTCTCGGGACTGTCGACCTTCAGCGCGGTCATCGACCGGTTCGGCACCGGCCGTGGCTGCGACATCTGCAAGCCGGTGCTGGCCAGCATCCTGTCGACCCTCACCGGCCGGCACGTGCTCGACGGCGAGAACGCGACCCTGCAGGACACCAACGACCACGTCATGGCCAACATGCAGAAGGACGGCAGCTACTCGGTCGTTCCGCGCATCCCGGGCGGCGAGATCACCCCCGAGGGACTGGTCGTCATCGGGCAGGTCGCGCAGGACTTCGGGCTGTACACGAAGATCACCGGCGGCCAGCGCATCGACATGTTCGGCGCGAGGCTCGAGCAGCTGCCCGAGATCTGGAAGCGACTGGTCGACGCGGGCTTCGAGTCGGGCCACGCCTACGGCAAGTCGCTCCGCACGGTGAAGTCGTGCGTCGGGTCGACGTGGTGCCGCTACGGCGTGCAGGACTCGGTCGGCATGGCGGTGCAGCTCGAGCTGCGCTACCGCGGGCTGCGCTCGCCGCACAAGATCAAGCTCGGCGTCTCGGGCTGCGCCCGCGAGTGCGCCGAGGCCCGCGGCAAGGACGTCGGCGTCATCGCGACCGAGGCGGGCTGGAACATGTACGTCGGCGGCAACGGCGGCTTCACGCCCCGCCACGCGGTGCTCCTGGCCGAGGGACTCGACGACGCCGGGCTGCTGCAGGCGATCGACCGGTTCCTCATGTACTACGTGTTCACGGCCGACCGCCTGCAGCGCACCGCCCCCTGGTTCGAGGACCTCGAGGGCGGCATCGACGAGCTGCGCCGTGTGATCTTCGACGACTCGCTCGGGATCTGCGCGGATCTGGATGCCGCCATGGCCCGCCACCTCGACAACTACGAGGACGAGTGGAAGGCGACCCTCGACGACCCCGAGAAGCTCCGCCGGTTCGCCTCGTTCGTCAACGCTCCGACGACGCCCGACCCTTCGCTCGCCTACACGGTCGAGCGCGGGCAGGCCCGTCCCGCGACGCCCGAGGAGCGTGAGGACGGCCGCGTCCTCATCGCGGGGACGACCCTGGAGGTGCGGCGATGACGATGATGGTGCACGAGACGGATGCCTCGGTGCCGGCCGGCTGGACCGCGGTGTGCGCCCTCGCCGACCTCGAGGTCGAGCGCGGCCGGGCCGCCCTGCTCGGCGACGAGCAGATCGCCCTTTTCGTCACCCACGCGGGCCGCGTGCACGCGGTGCAGAACCTCGACCCGTACAGCGGCGCGCACGTGATCTCGCGCGGCATCGTCGGCACCCGGGGCGAGGTCCCGACGGTGGCGTCGCCGATGTACAAGCAGGTCTTCGACCTGCGCACCGGGGTCTGCCTCGAGACGCAGGGCAAGGACGCGAAGACGCTGCGGGTGTGGCCCGCCGCCGTCGAGGACGGCATCGTCTACGTCCGGGAGGAGCAGCGATGACCACCCTCTTGGGTCTCTCCCTGACGGGACGACGCGTCGTGTTCGTGGGCGGCGGCGCCGTCGCCGGACGGCGCGTCGGCCGCTTCCTCGACGAGGGCGCGCTCGTGACGGTGGTCGCGCCGGCGCTCGGCGACGCCCTGCGCGCGCACGTCGCCGCCGGCCGCGTGACGTGGGTCCCGCGCCCCGCCCGTCAGGACGACGTGACGGATGCCTGGCTCGTCCACGCGGCGACGGGCGACTCATCCGTCGACTCCGTCGTCGCGGCGTGGTGCGACGACGTCCGTGTGTTCTGCGTCAACGCGTCGGACGGCGCCCACGGGTCGGCCCGCCTGAGTGCCGAGACCCGATCGGGCGACGTGATCGTCGCCGTCGCGTCCGACGCCGGCGTCGACC